>JAGCUK010000078.1 GCA_017962925.1 Bacteroidales bacterium | reverse complement strand
GCGCATAAAGGCGTTTGTAGTCCTTCGCTTCCCGCGTAACGGCGAACTGCTGCCACGAGTAGCAGGCGATGATGATCACGAACGCCAGGCTCACAATCACCCCCACCGCCTCGATAGCGGTGTACAGCTTGTTGCGGGAGAGGAATTTCAGGTAACTTTTCATCTTATTCTTTTTTCAGTTCTACCGCCGGATTGGTCCGGGCAGCGCGAAGCGTCTGCCAGAGGACGGTGCCGAAGGCGATAGCTAGGGAAATAATGACCGCTACCACAAAGACCCATCCGTATCCTTCCACCCGGTAGGCGAAGCGCTGCAGATAGAGGCGGGCGGCCCAAACGGCTAGCGGGATACCAATCACGCAAGCAACGCCCATCAGGACCATATAGCTCTTCACATTTCGCCAGGTTTCCTGCGTCACGTCAGAACCGAACACCTTGCGCACCGCTATCTGCTTGGTATTCTCATCTGCAAAATATGTACTCATGGCCAGGAGTCCCAGGAGGGAGATGAGAACCGCCAGCACGGCGAAGAGTTCAACCAAATGCAAAGTGCGCCGTACAGGTGCCAGCTGCTTGCGGTTGATATCCCGGATAAAGCCGTAGCGCCAGGCAGGGTCCTCGACACCGGCAGTTTCCAGGCGGAATTCCCGGTAGGCCTGACGGATCCGGTCTTCATAAGATTTGTCCTCTCCGGTGGTGCCGATCAGGAGGCAATTGGAATACCTCAGCTCTTCCACCCGCGTCACGATGACACCGCCGTTGGGGTTCTGGTTGCTCTCAGAGGCCGGGCGGGCGGGGAAATCTGCAACGATGCCTCCGATGAACTCCGGCTGGGCGCCGTTCATGTTGATCCTGCGCGGGAATACGGTGGAGGTATCTGACACCCCTGCCGCATTGAAGGCGCTCCGGCTCATCCAGAGCGAATGCACCAGCGGATGGCCGAAATCTTCCTCCACTTCCAGTCCCAGCAGCTGGAAATAGGTGCTGTCGCAGGCAATGACCGGCATATCGACATGATGCTCTTCATCCACCTTGACGCCCATCGTCATATTGATCATTCCTGGTATTCCACGGCCCACGCCTGCCTTTGTTACAAAGGGGAGCTGCTCCACCTTGTCTTTGAACAGCTTCATCGCATCGTAGTTCTGCGCGGAATACTCGATGTAGTAGAGATTCTCCGTGGCAGCATGCGTCGGCCTTGTGAGCATGTGGCGCATCTGCACCTCCATCACAAGGGCAAGGGCGATCAGGAAAACCGAAAGGACGTTCTGCACCACGATGAACACCTTGCTCAGGACCATCTTGCTACGGCGTCGGAGCGTACCCTTGATTACATCGATGGGCTGGTAGCGCGAGGCCGCGAAGGCCGGGAGCAGGCCGTTGACAACGCCCAGGACCAGGATACCTGCCAGATAGGCCAGGATATACCCGGGCGTGAGCATGAAGGAAAGCCGTACGCTGGAGTCAAGGCCCAGCATCACCTCTTCCGGATCGCTCGAGGAGACCAAGCTGTTCACCAAGGGTGCCAGCAGGTCGGCCAGCAAGAGCGCCGCCGCGAAGCAGACCGCCGTAAAGGCCACGGATTCGCCGATATACTTCCACAGGATGCCGGTTTTATCGGCCCCGAGAAGGCGCCGGGTTGCCATTTCCTTGGCCCGTTTACCCGTAAGCGCCAGGCTCAAGTTCACGTAGTTGAAAATGGCCGAAAGCAGAAGCAACAGCACGACGATGGTCAGCAGCCGGAGCATCTGGATGTTCCCCGTCCGGGTGAGCCCGCTGCTGCTGCCGGTGAAGAAGAAGGCCTCGTCCATACGGTAGGCATGCCACTTGTCCACCCTTTCCGCTGACCACGTAGTGTCGTAGTTCTTGTGGAGTAGGGCGTTCACCTTGGCCTGTACATCGGCCGGGTCCGCATCCTCCCGCATCCGGAACCAGGTGGTGTAGTTGCCGATGCTGTTGAATGCCTTTTCTTCTTCGGCTGCCCAGGTGGCAGCGATATTCGTGATGATGTCGGCAGGCATGAAGAAGGATTCGCCGAAATCGGTATAGATGCCTTTGACGGTGCGGTCGGCGCCGTCTGCCCGGATGACCTGGCCGATAACGCCATTGTCGAGCTGACCGGCAATCCTCCGTGCCAGGGACTCGCTGATGAGGATGTCGTACTTGCCTACAAAATTCTCCAGGCTTCCTTCCACCAGGCGGTACCGGGGGAAAACATGGAAGAAATCGGCATCGGCTTCTATTCCGGAAACCTGGAAAATCTCTTCGCCGATTTGGATGAGTGGTTGCCACAGAAGTGCCATGTGCGTAGCAGCCTCCACTTCCGGGATGTTCATTTCCAGTTCCTCCTTGTCCCAATAGGTAAGCCCCAGGAACTCGTCGCTCCCCAGCACGAAGGTGCGCTTCCAGTCCGGAGACTCGTGCGCCACCTCATACTGCTGCACCACGTACGATCCTATCAGGATCACGAACGCCAGGCTCACGGCCAGCCCCACCGCCTCGATAGTGGTGTATAACTTATTGCGGGACAGGAATTTGAGGTAACTCTTCATACTACTCGTTCTTTAACGATTCCACCGGATTGGCGCGAGCTATGCGGAGGCAGTTCAGCACCACGACACCAAGCACGATGGCCAGTACCAGCAGCGCACCGCAGATGAAATAGAGGGGATTCAGGGACACCTTCTCGGCAAACTGCTCCTGCCACTTGTGGGCAACGAAGAAGGCTCCTATACACGCGATCACGGCCATAACCACTGACAGCACCATGATATTTTGGGCAAAGGTGCCCAGGATATCCCGGTTGGTAGCTCCGTTGATTTTGCGGACGGCCATTTCCTTGGAGCGACGCAGGCTTTCGTCCCGGATGAAGCCGATGAGGCCGAGCAGGGCGATCAGCATGGAAAACACCGCGCCCAGCGCCATCGTATTGCTCATCTTCCTGCTGTCAGTATAGGCAGCCCGCATCTGCTCTT
>JAGCUK010000077.1 GCA_017962925.1 Bacteroidales bacterium | reverse complement strand
GCCTCCGGTTGCTCTCAACAGGGCGGCCATGTTGTTCGCCAGTGTCCGCATCGTCTGCAGGCCTTCGCGGTCCAGCGCCGCCTGACCAGGTTCACGTCCGTATACTATGTTCCAGTACTGCGAGGTTACAACAGGCATGCTCATCATTTGGAATGGCATGTTCAGAGTTTCGAACGTCGCGGTAGCCCCGCCTCGGCGGCATACGGCCACAGCCGCTGCCGGCTTGCCCCTGAAGGCGGCCCCGTTCGAATAGAACGCCCGCTGGATAATGGACAGCACCGCCCCGTTCGGCTGTCCCCAGTATACCGGGGATCCTACGATAAGTGCATCTGACGAATTCATCTTTGCAGAGATGCCGTTGCAGACATCATCATCAAACACGCAGGCTCCAGGCTTGTCCTTGCACGTATTGCAGGCGATGCATCCACGGACGGGCTTGTTGCCTATCCAAATAGTCTCACTCTCTATGCCGAGTATTTCCAGCTGCTTTGCTATCTCAGCCAAAGCGATGGATGTGTTGCCCTTCTGGCGCGGGCTGCCGTTTATCATCAAAACTTTCATATTGCTCATTTCCATAAAAAACCGACCTTCCCTGCACCTATTTCGAAGTGGCATTTCACTATGCCGAGGTCGACGTGGGTGTATCCGATCATCGAGAACAGGGGTTTCGCCTCGACCTCCCCGCCGGGATGGAGGATGAAGCGGAATTTCTGCTGGTTGACGGCGGTGGGTGCCAGCATGGCCGCTTCCATGCCGTCCAGGAACCACTGAGGAGGTTCGCCGTCGCACTCGTAGTAACCCCCGGCGGGACGCAGCGGGTGCTGCACTCCCGGGGTGAGCCCGTAGCCGAGCGCTATCACGCAGTGGACGACCTCGCCTTCCGCAAGGGTGAAAGCCCCGGGTATCTTCCTGTAGGTTAGGCCCACCCAGCAGCTGTTGAGCCCGAGCGTCTGCGCAAGGAGCACCAGCCGTTCCCCGTAGTACCCGACATTCTCCTCCACCCGCCGCCCCTTCGGCCCGGCCATGACGAGGTAGTTCCTCACTCCCGTGAACTGGCCGTAGGTGACCAGCTTCGAGGAAAAGGCCTTCGGCTCATCCAGGACCAGCTGTATGTGCAGTCCGGCCGCGCTGTTAGCGCTCTCAATTGCGGCCCTGAGGGCCTCCGCTTTCTCCGGCTCGACTGGCCGGGCATCGTACCTGCGCACGGAGTGCCTGGCCCTTATCGCGGCCATGAGGGATTCTTTGTTTGTGTTTTCTGGTGTCATATGCCTTGCGTCCTTTATTCAGTCACAGTGTTATGACGTTGTTCGTTTATTTGATTCCACGCTGTTCCCATACCGTGCTAAGTTAGCACTTTTTTGGCAAATGGTTTCGTATATTTGTACTGTCAATCTTTAAAGCCTTGAAAGATTTCGCGGCAATAGACTTCGAGACGGCCAACGAGCAGCCCAGCAGCGTATGCAGCGTGGGCGTGGTGATCGTACGTGGAGGGCAGATTGTGGACTCCTTCTACAGCCTCATCCATCCCGAGCCGGAGTACTACCAGTGGTTCTGCCGGCAGGTGCACGGCCTGGGGCCGGAGGACACTGAGGGCGCTCCGGTGTTCCCCTACGTATGGGAGAAGATAGCGCCCAGGATCGATGGGCTGCCGCTTGTGGCACACAACGCCCGCTTCGACGAAGGATGCCTGAAAGCTGCTTTCCAGGTATATCAGATGGACTATCCGGACTACATTTTCTTCGACACCTTAACCGCATCAAGGAGGCATTTCGGCAGAAGCATCCCGAATCACCAGCTCCAGACGGTAGCTGCCGCCTGCGGCTACGGACTCACAAATCACCACCATGCACTTGCGGATGCCGAAGCTTGTGCGTATATTGCAATGTCAATCCTATAATATATGAAGAAGCTCATCATTGCCCTGACCACTCTGCTGCTCCTGGCGTCGTGCGGCGACAGGACCGCCCCCGTGAACTACAAAATATGGTATAACTGGCCGGAAAGGTTCCTTCCGGACTTCTCTTCCCTCGGAGAACCTGATGTCCAGGGCGTAAAGCGCAATCTCGACCTGCTGGACATAGTGGACACCATCAACCACTACGCCGCGCTGTTCGAGACCACGCTGAAGGTCCCCGCAACCGAAGAATACACCTTCAACGTCACCACCGACGACGGTTCCCGTTTCTACATCGACGGTGAGCTGATGATAGAGAATGACGGTGCACACCGTCCCATACAGAAGTTCTGCACCAAGACCCTGGAAAAGGGCAGGCACGAGCTCAGGCTGGAGTTCTTCGACTACGACAAACTGCAGACGCTGGAGTTCCTGTACTCCACCCCCACCATCGCAGAGCGACGGTTCAACGACAATATAGAGAAGGAGCAGGACAGGCTCACCAGCAGGAAGGGCTTCGTGAAGCCCCAGGTGAAGGAGGCGTGGAAGCGCTTCGCGGCCTGGAAGGGTGATGACGAGGTGCTCGTCTTCCCCATCCTCACCGACATCCATTCCAACAACAATTTCCAGTACAAGCACATAGGTTATGCCTCTGTTGCCGGCAAGATGTTTGGCGCCGATTTCATGGCCCTCCTGGGCGACATCGGCCTCAACTCCATCCCCACGACCCTCGACAAAAAAGAGGCCAAGAAGATGATAGACAACACCCTGGAGCAGATGCACAAGTGGAAGGGGATGTGGATCTTCGCCCCCGGCAACCACGACTGGGACGGTGGTGAAGGCGAGTGGCTCACGGAGGAGTATCTGACCGACACCTTCCAGCGCCCCTGGGAGCCCCGTGCGGGCGGCAACCTCCACCTCACCGGCAAGACCTACGGCTGGTACGACATCCCAGGGAAGGGCTTCCGCATCATCTTCCTCAACAGCTGCTGCACCCGCACGCTCGGTGGCACCTACTATCTGGTGGATGAGGAAGAGGAGAACTGGCTGAAAGAGATTCTGGACGCCACCCCCGAGGGCACGCACGTGATCGTGCTCGCGCACTTCATGCCGGACCCAATGGGCCGCTGGCAGACTAATATGAACCTCAATTACCTGAAGGAAAACAACGCCCGCGTGATGAAGGTCCTTTCGGATTATGCCACCAAGGGCACCCTCGTGGGGATGTTCACGGGCGACAGCCACGTGAATGACTACGACCGCACCGACGGGGTAAACTACTATATCTCCCAGGGTTACGGATGGAACGGGCCAGAGATGCTGCTTCCCACCAACAAGCACGCCTACTTCGACTACCGCCAGTGTCTATGCATCGACGTGGTGGCAGTTAAGCCAGCCAAGCGTGAGGTACATACCTTCCGCATCGGCGCCGGGGGTGAGGAATATGATTATAACTTCGGGTACTGATGAGAGTCGTCATTCAAAGGGTATCCTCAGCCTCCGTCACAATCGACGGGGCCGTCCGGTCGCAGATCGGGCCGGGGCTGCTGGTGCTGCTTGGCGTGGGCCACGATGATGATACTGCCGATATCGATTATCTGGTAAAGAAGACCGCCGGACTTCGGATCTTCGACGATGAGAACGGCGTGATGAACCGAAGCGTTCTGGATATTGAGGGAGATGTTCTTGTGGTAAGCCAGTTCACCCTGATGGCATCCACCAAAAAAGGCAATCGGCCGTCTTACATCGAGGCAGCCGGCCACGAAAAGGCCATCCCCCTGTATGAAGAGTTCTGCCGCAGGATGTCCGCCGCGATCGGCAAACCAGTCGGCACCGGCGAATTCGGCGCCGACATGAAAGTCGCCCTGGTCAACGACGGCCCCGTGACCATCTGCATAGACTCAGCGATGGGCAAATAAATTAATAATACTTTTCCACACCCCCGTAGCCGACTATCAGCTTGTTCCTTCTTGTCCTGTCGATGAAGTTGGAGAGCCTGCGCGCGAACTCTTCAGGGCGTTTGCGGGCGGCATCGATGTACGCAACGCGGATCCGCCTGTAGGGCTCTGGGAAAGAAAGATAGTTCTTCCAGGCCATTTCATCTTCCCTAATGGCGGACAGTATATCTTCGGGGAAGACGTATGGGGTTTGGATTAGACCTATGACCGAATCCCTCACCTTCGGATGAATCATCCCGTTCGCATCCAGCCAGATAAGCCTCTCGATATTCGGCCGGGAGTACGGGCTTCCTTTTTTCCTCGGAGTGAACCGGCGAAGTTGGTGCATAGGATCCAGGGTACCGGCCGTGCTGTCTATCCAGCCGAAGCAGAGCGCCTCTTCCACCGCGTCGTTGTAGGACACCCCTTCCTCACCGGAATCCTTGGTAGGAAAAACGAACCAGACCTCGGACTCCGACTCGAAATGCCCGGCGAGCCAGTCCCGCCACTGCCGGCGGCACTCGCAGCGGACAATCGGGCGATGTGCAGATTCCGTCATAACCATAACTTAACCACCCTATTGACGACTTCGGCGCGGCGGCGAGTGATGGTGTGGTTCTCGCCATCTACCAGCACAAGTTCGGCACGACTGCCATAGGTCTCCTTATACCGTTCGCTGCACCACAGGGGAACGATGGAATCCTTGGTGCCGTGGAGAATGAGCACGTCGCCTTTGTAGGCCGATGCCGTGCCGTAGATATCCAGTTCCTGAGTGCTCAAAAGGTACTCCCTCCCCAGTTTCATGAATCCCCAGCAGCGGATGAATTCAGGCGGGTCCTTGGGGTCGAAACGCGCGTTGAAGAACTTGCCGCCCTGGCAGGCCTCTTTGATGACCGCGCCAGGTGCGATGAGGACCATCCCCACCGGCACTTCCCTACCGGATTCCGCCAGCCGCCCGGCTGTCATGGATGCAATCACACCGCCCTGCGAATGGCCCAAAAAGCCGATTTTGGAAACATACGGGAGCCTCTTAACATATTCGTAGATTGCCATCGCATCGGCAATTTCCTTTTCTATAGTCATATCCTGCATCCGCCCTTCGCTCTTGCCGTGGCCGTTGAAGTCGAAGCGGATGGAGGCGATCCCGGCCTCTGCCAGACCCTTGGCTATGGCTGGCATCGGGTTGTAGTCCTTGCTGGAGAAGATGCCGTGCATGAGGATCACCATAGTGCATCGGTCCTTCTGCGGATCAAATCCCTCCGGAAGGCTGATCTTGTAGGAAAGCCCGCCCTGGGGGCCGCGGACATCATATTCCTTTGCCGAGAGAGTCAAGGAGGCCAGGAGGGAAAGTAGAAGGGACAGGAGTCTCATAATCTTGCAGTTTACAGTTTTCAAATATAACTCTTTTCCATATATTTGTACCATGTTTGAAGTAACGAAACTCTACGATACCACGTCCGACGGCATCCGCCAGGCATCTTTCGAGACCTGCGGGGCGGTATGCTCCGTGCAGATAGATATTGAACTGGAGGGCGACACCGTCCGTTCCGTCCGTTATACCGGAGGCTGCCATGGGAATACCCAGGGAGTGGCATCCCTCTGCGCCGGAATGAAGAAGGATGAGGTCATTGCCCGCCTCGAAGGCATCGACTGCGGAGGCCGTGGCACCAGCTGCCCCGACCAGCTTGCAAAAGCTCTCAAAATGTTGATATGAATGGCGCATAACCCACTGATTTTCAGCCAAATGATAGATATTCCTCTACAAGGCAGATTGTAGAGGAACAGCTTTTATATCGCTGTCAATCAATATCTTAGCCGCCATCACCAAAAACAGTAAGGTAGAGTCGATAAAAATGCATTATTTAGAATTATTGGCTATCTTCGCCATAAGATAGTTCAGAGAAATGAATAGCAGTAATATCAAGATTCTTCTTACCCTGCTCCTCTGCTTGATTTGCGGAAGCGCCGGCGCGCAGACCATCAAGGATGCGTCGTACCGCACTGTTGCGCACATCAAGTCCGACGGAACCATCCAGGACGCATCTTACCACACCATCGGGCACATAAGGAACGATGGCTCGATCCAGGATGCATCATACCACACGATCGGCCACCTAAGGTCCGACGGAACTGTGCAGGACAGCGGTTACCGCACCATAGGGCACATCAAATCCGATGGTACCGTGCAGGATAGCGGCTATCGCACCATCGGCCATATAAAGTCTGACGGCACTGTGCAGGATGCCTCATATCACACTATAGGTCATGCGAGCGGAATCCCACTACGCTGGGCTGCCTTATATTTCTTTTTCAGTAAATAGAATTATGCTAAAGATAGGAGACAAGATGCCTTCCTTCGAGGTCCAGGACCAGGATGGCAACATAGTCAAAAGCGAAGACCTTTTGGGCAACGGGAAAAAGACCATTGTCTACTTTTACCCTAAAGACAACACCTCCGGCTGCACAGCCGAGGCTTGCTCGTTCAGGGATAATTATGCCGCGCTGACTGCCGCCGGCTACAACGTGGTTGGCGTAAGCAAGGATAGCGCAAAGTCCCACAGCGGGTTCCGGGCTAAATATGAACTGCCGTTCAAGTTATTGGCCGACACCTCCACCCAAATGCTTCAGGCCTTCGGTGCCTGGGGCGAGAAGAAGATGTATGGCAAGACGGTCCTCGGCACCCTCCGCCGCACCTTTATCTTCGACGCGAACGGCACTCTGGAACGCATCATCGAAAAGGTCGACACCAAGAACGCCGCAACGCAGATCCTGGAAGGATGAAGTTGATTATTTTCGATTTCGACGGCACGCTGGGCGATACCCGGGCGAACATCCTCCTTACAATGAAGATGACCCTGAGCAAGCTGGGCCTTCCCGAGAAGGACGACGAGACCATCGCTGCCACCATAGGTATTCCTCTGGGGGACGGCTTCCTTCAGATGTTCCCGGGGATGACTCCGGAGCAGGAGGAGCTCTGCGTGAAGACGTACCGGGCCATCTTCGAAGAAAATAAAAAAGACCTTGTGCCGGCACTTTTCCCGCATGTTCGGGAGACGTTGTCCGCACTGAAGGATCGCGGCTTTATCCTCACCGTCGCATCCTCCCGCTCATCAGCTTCCCTCAACGGGTTCCTTCGCGACATGGGAATTGCCGACTATATCAGTTTCGTGCTGGGGGTAGATAATGTCACGTTTGCCAAGCCGCACCCCGAGCCTGTGCTCCGGACGCTCGAAGAGTTCGGGGTAGATGCCTCCGAGGCCATCGTGGTAGGAGATATGCCCGTGGATATCCAGAGGGGCAAAGCCGCCGGCACCAGAACCTGCGCCGTCACCTACGGCAACGCCTCCCGGGAGGCCCTGGAGGAGGCCGGAGCCGACATCATAATAGATGATTTCTCCAAACTTCTGAAAGCATCTCACTGACAGAGGCATTCGCAGCCTTCGAGAATGTCTTGGAAGGTGGTTTCGAAGTCACCGGTATACCATGGATCGGCCACGTCGCGGCGGGAGCCGGCGTAGGACATCAGCAGGCGCACTTTCCCTTCCGGATCTTCCGGAATGATCCTCCGAAGAAGCCGGATGTTGGACTCGTCCATGCAGATTATCCGGTCGAAGCGGGCGTAGTCTGCGGGCACCACCTTGCGGGCGGTTTTCCCTTCATCGAAGAGCACGCCGTGCTGGCGCAGGCAGCGTTTTGCCGGCGGATAGATGGGATTACCCGTCTCCTCCGAGGACACGGCCGCCGACTCGATCTGGTACTGCCCTTCCAGGCCTTTCGCCCGCACCAGCGCCTTCATTATGAACTCCGCCATAGGGCTGCGGCAGATGTTTCCGTGGCAGACGAACAGGATTCTTTCTAAATTTGCCATACCGGGCACAAAGATAGAAAAAAGGTCGGTGATATTTTTTTTGTACTTTTGTGTTTTGTTCACAGATAATGAGGTTTTGATTATGAAAATGAACATTCCCCTTATGGGCACGCTGCTGGGCCTGTCGCTGATAGTCTGCCCTATCCTGTATTTTACGATCGGGCCGGCACTGGGCGCGGAGCAGATCGAAACGCTGAAGATTCTGGGATACATAGTCGCGGGCAGCGCAGCTTTCTGCTTCATCGTTGGAGAACTCACCGGCAACAACTCCCAGATGGACAAACTCTGGAGCCTGCTTCCCATTGCATACGTATGGGTGATCGCCGTCAAGGGCGGCCTCAGCACACGGCTCGTAGTGATGGCAATACTCGCCACCATCTGGGGCATACGCCTCACTTTCAACTTCGCCCGCAAAGGCGCCTACAGACTTAAATTCTGGGAAGGAAACGAGGATTACCGCTGGAGCGTGGTCCGTTCCGGCCCTCCCTTCAAGGGTAACAAGATAGCCTGGATGCTCTTCGACCTCTTCTTCATCTCCATCTACCAGAACGTTCTGGTGCTGCTGATTACCTTCCCTGCGCTGGTGTCGATGACTTCCACCGCCCCATTCGGATGGGTCGATGCTGTAGCCGCTGTCTTTGTGCTGGCATTTATTATCTATGAGACTATTGCCGATGAGCAGCAATGGGCATTTCAGACCAACAAGTGGGCGATGATAAAATCCGGGCAGGCTCTTCAGGATCTCCCTGAACCCTATAATAAGGGTTTCAACACCACAGGCCTTTGGAAACTCAGTCGCCACCCCAACTACTTTGCAGAGCAGGGAACCTGGATCGCGTTCTACATCTTCTCTATCGGCGCCGGGGTCGGGGTCTTCAATTGGAGTGTGATCGGAGCGCTGCTGCTCGTGGTGTTGTTCCTGGGCAGTTCCGCCCTTTCGGAGCAGATCAGCGCGAGCAAGTATCCGGCATACGACAGCTACTGCAAGTCCGTTTCCAAGTTCTTTCCCTGGCGTTAAGTGAAGGCGCTCGACCGGGAGATACTGCGGCTGGCGCTGCCCAGCATCTTGGCGAACATCACCGTTCCGCTGGTGGGGCTGGTGGATACCGCCGTGGCCGGGCATCTGCATTCGGCGGCCGGCAGCAGCGCCGAGTTTATCGGCGGCATTTCCGTCGGCGCTCTCATCCTCAATGTCATCTACTGGAACTTCGGTTTTCTCCGCGCCTCGACAGGGGGTTTAACCGCTCAGGCGTTTGGAAAGAGCCGCAGGATACTGCCCTCTGAGGACCTGTCCACCCCCGGACAGGGGCAGGGGGAGGGGCCCGTCGCTTGCGATGGGAGGGGCCGGAGTGAGCGAAGGGAACGGAGTTCCGTAGAGGGCAGTATCCTGCGGCGGGCACTGAAACTGGCGCTGACCATATCGGTGTTACT
>JAGCUK010000076.1 GCA_017962925.1 Bacteroidales bacterium | reverse complement strand
GGCAGAGCCCCTGATAAGACAAGGCAGCTGCGAAGCAGCGCTGCCGGAGCGGAGAAGCAAAAAAAGTCAGCCGTAACTGGCTGACTTTCAATTGCTTCGTAGCGGAGGCAGGACTCGAACCTGCGACCTCCGGGTTATGAGCCCGACGAGCTACCGACTGCTCTACCCCGCGGTATTGGACTGCAAAGGTAGAAAGTTTTTTTGAAAATCCAAAATTGGTCTGGAATAATAACAGATGGCCTTTAGTAAACCAAACTGCGGAAATCCTTCACCCGGTGGAAAGTGACTATATTCCCGTCGTGGGCATTCCTCGCTTCCACCGTGCCGGAACGGCTCACCACCACCAGATCATCCCCATCAATCATCATAGTGGCATAATGCCTCGCCGCGTTATCGGCCGGCCCTACCGCCACCAGACCCGCGAAGGTCCAGCGCAGCAAATCGGGGGAATAAGACAAGGCCAGACGGCGGCGCATATGCATCCTGCCGTCGGACTGGGAATGCAGCAGCCAGAACAGGCCGCTCACCTCGTCGTAGCAAAGATAAAACTTCAAATCCGCCCCGGGAATATGAGTGAAATACACCTCGCTCCCGCCACGGGGCCAGCGGTCGATCACCAGAGAACCATCCTCCTGCTCGCGCCCCCTCATCATCACCCCCACATCCGGAATACCCACAGAAGTCCGCATCATCAGCACCACCGACCTCCCGGTGGAATCATAGAACGGCCGCTCGGGATCATGCACCCTCACCACGTTGGTCTCCAGGATGCCCGCCTTATCTCCCGGCACCGCGGGAATCCCCGACGGCCGGGCGGCTTCCATGTCCGCATCCGGATTATAAAGCTCCGAAAACTTCCAGTTCTCCGGCACCGTCAGGTCATCGTCCACCCTCGCCTGTATCAGCACGGGGCCAACACCGGGCCAGGAGTGCGGCAGAGAAACCCACTTCTCATAAACCAGTGTCACCTTCCCGTCGTAGATATCCACGGAAGTGCAGCTCTGATGCCAGCGCGGCTCCGGGCAGAGCACCACCGGCTCGCACCAGGTCTCGCCGTTATCGTCGCTGCGGGTAATTAGCAGCCTGCCGGAATGCCCCACCATGTAGAGCGCGTTCCCGGCCTTGAATAGAATCTCATGCATCATGGGGATGCGTGCGGATGTCTCGCGCCAGTGCCGCCCCTTGTCGTCGGAAAGCAGGACCCGGATCTGATTACCGGCCTTGTAGTCCCCGAAATCGGATTTGGGGCCATCCAGCGCGTAGGTGCCGGGGCCGCCATAATCCACGGCCACCACATAGCGGCCGCCGAAACCCTCGACTATGCCGGGGGTATAGAGAAAAATGCTATCGGGATTGGGGGAAGTAGCTATCACCTTTTCCCCGTGGGATATCAGCCAGCGGGATGACCGTGAGCCGCAGCTCCAGAAACACAGCGCGGCAACGATCGTCAGCAGAAGAGCCTTTTTCATGCGATGAAGGCGAGTATGCCGTCGATGTCCCCGGCGGCGAAAACCTTCTGCTCGCCGCTCGCGAGGTTCTTGACCTGCACCGTTCCGGCAGCGGCCTCATCCGCCCCGGTAATGGAGAGGAACGGGATGGCCTTGCGGTCGGCGTAGTCGAATTGCTTCTTCAGTTTAGATGCCTCCGGATAGATCTCTACGGCTACTCCGGCGGCGCGGAGTTTGCCGGCGATGGGCAGCACGTACTTCACCTCATCCGCACCCATGTTCGCGAACAATAGGGTAGTGGTGGCGCGCACGTCAGCGGGGAACTTGCCAAGCCCCTTCAGCACGTCGCAGATGCGGTCGGCGCCGAAGGAAATACCCACTCCAGACATGTCCGGAAGCCCGAAAATGCCGGTGAGATTATCGTAGCGGCCGCCTCCGCAGATGCTGCCGATTTCCCAGTCGAGAGCCTTTACCTCGAAGATGGCTCCAGTATAATAATTCAGTCCGCGGGCCAGCGAGAGATCCATCTCCACCGGCACGGCCACACCGGCCGCGGCAATCAGACCGAACAACTCTTCCAGTTCGTCCAAGCCGCGAAGGCCGGTAGCGGATTCGATTCCGGAAGCGGAACCGCCGCCGAACAGGCTGCGCATTGCGGCAAGTTTTTCCGCCACGGAACCCGTCAGACCGAGAATCTGCTTCACCACGGCGAGCGCGCTTTCGGGCAGGCCCTTTTCGCGCATCTCGTCCAGCACGGCATCCAAACCTATTTTGTCCAGTTTGTCGATAGCGACGGTGATATCCACAACCTTGTCGGGTGCGCCGCAAATCTCCGCCAGACCGGTGAGAACCTTGCGGTTATTGATCTTCACGACCACGCGGATGTCCAGCAGCCCGAAGACCTTGTCCACCATCTGCACCAGCTCCAGTTCATTCAACTGCGACTTGGAACCGATCACGTCCACATCGCACTGATAGAACTCGCGGTAGCGGCCCTTCTGGGGACGGTCCGCGCGCCAAACAGGCTGAATCTGGAAACGCTTGAAAGGGAAGGATATTTCGTTCTGATGCTGCACCACGAAGCAGGCGAAAGGCACGGTCAGGTCGTAGCGCAAGCCCTTCTCAGGGGCCTCTGCCGCCTTTTCGCCACTGTTCTGAACCCGGAAGAGAAGCTTGTCTCCCTCGTCGCCGTACTTGCCCAGCAGGGTGGAGAGGCTCTCCATCGCGGGAGTCTCGATCTGCGCATATCCGAAGGTGCGGAACACGCTCTTTACAGTATCGAAGAAATAATTCCTCTCAGCCATTTCCTGCTGCGAGAAATCTCTCATTCCCTTGGGTATCGAAGGTTTATTTGCCATAATATGCAAAGTTAGCAAGATTTGTCGATTAGTTCCAATTCCAGCCGCCACTTAGGGCGCCCGAGAACCTTCCCGCGCTTGCCGACGAACACTCTGCCGCCGATCTGTCTGCCGGAAGAAATGGTCTCCCAGAGGTTATCCAGGGCGGTTTCGGTGAGTGCTGCAGGCTCCACCAGCCGGAAGAGCACATAGCGCGGATGCTGCAGTTCCAGCAGCTTTTTGATATTGATGATGCGCCCGTCCGACACCGAATCCCGCACGGAAAGGAAGTATCCTTCGGCGATGTCATCTGTCTGGCGGATGTGTTCCATGTCGGTGGCGAGGGTGCGCAGGAGCGAGGGATTGAGTTCCTTCAGCACCGGCAGTACTTCTGCGCGCAGGCGATTGCGTTTGTGCACGGGAGATGCGTTGCTGCTGTCCTCGCGCCAGGCGAGTCCGTGGGATTCCATCCATTCGCGGATGTCCTGCCGGGGGATGTCCAGCAGGGGGCGGAGGATGATGCCGTGGCTTTCCATTCCCCGGAGTCCCCGGGTGCCGGCGCCCCGCAGCATGTTGAGGAGGAAGGTCTCTGCGTTGTCGTCGGCGTTGTGCGCGACCGCCACCTTGTCGAAGCCTTCCTCGCGGCAAAGCTGCGCGAACCAGTCGTAGCGAAGTTCGCGGGCTGCCATCTCTATACTGAGGTGCCCTTCTTCGGCATAAGTGGCTGTGTCGAAGCGCTTTACGAAGATGGGCAAGCCCTTGCAGACGCACCACTGACGCACGAATTCCTCGTCGCCGTCAGACTCGGCCCCGCGAAGGCAGAAGTTGCAGTGGGCAACAGCGAAAGAGGCCCCCGGAAATAGTTCGGGAGCCCTTTCGGCCATATACATCGAATCGATGCCGCCGCTGACTGCAAGCAGCACCTTCATTATTTCTTGGAGCTGATGGTGTAGGAGAATCCGATCTCGAAGAACTCCTTGAACTGGATGGTACGGTAGCCGGTCGGATGATCATCGTTGGTGATCAGCACGGTATCATCGTAAATCAGGTTCGTGGAGAAAGTCATGGTGAAGAACTTGGCCATCTTCCAGAAGAGTTTCTGATCCCAGTTCACACGAAGGTTCTGGGGATTCTTCAGGTAGTTGGAGAAGAGTACCAGCTGGGTGGTATACTTCAGGTTGTCGTTCACTACGAAATTGATATCGGTTTTAATCTGGGCACCAAGTTCGAAACGGCTGCTCTTGTAGGTTACGCCATCTTCCAGCAATTCCATGCCGTAGGTCTTGCGAAGATCCTCGTTGTCCACGATGACGAATCCTCCGGTGAGAGGGGATACGTTCACCGAGAGCCAGGGTTTCGGGGTCCAGAGGAGACCGATACCGAGGGTGGAATAGGCAGGGGAGAAGAGCCCGGACTTGAGTTCGCGTGCCGCGAGCCAGTCGGCCTTGGTAGGTTCTCCGGTGATGCCGGTGGGGGTGCCGTACTTATAGTTGTTGTCTATCTGGGTCTTGAAGTCGAAGTTGGCGGAGTAGCTGAGATGCTGGATAGGAGTCTCATAGCCCCATTTCGATTCAAAATAGATACGGTCCTTTACTTTCTGCAGGATGGGCTTGTCGTCGGAATAGAGGAAGCCGTAGTCCACCTGAAGGCGGTTGTTCCAGATCATCTTGTCTTTGGCATAATTGGCGTTGGCATCTACATATGCGGTCATAGTGTAGTTGTCGTTACCGCCGGCCGCCCAGTCCCAGAGAGCCGTCTGAGCGAAGTTGAGGTTGGTCATGAGGGACTTGGTCCAGTAAACGGGCTTCGGCTGAGGTTCCTCCACGATGGGGGCCTCGGCGATGGCTGCCGCCGCTTCTGCGGCTGCTTTCTGGGCATCATCCTGTGCATATGCGCTGAAGCTCAGAAGAGCTAATGCGGCGAGAATAAATATCTTTTTCATAAACTCCTGATTAATAAGCAATTGCAAATACTACGCGACCCTTGGAAGGCTTCCCGGAATAGATATCCTTGCCTTCCTCCTCGCATACACAGCTGTCCACGGGGATACAGCGTATGGTGGCCTTGGTCTCGTCCTTGATGGCCTGCTCGGTTTCGGCGGTGCCATCCCAGTGGCAAAGCAGGAATCCACCCTTCTGGATTTCGGTCTTGAACTCTTCCCAGTTGTCGCACTTGCGGATGTTGGCATCGCGGAAGGCGAGGGCTTTGTCGTAGATGTTCTTCTGCACCTTTTCCAGCAGATCTTCGATATAAACATCCACTCCTTCGAGGCTCACCGTAGCCTTCTCGAGGGTGTCCCTGCGGGCCACTTCGACTGTACCGGCAGCCAGGTCGCGGGCACCGAGAGCGATGCGCACCGGCACGCCCTTGGCTTCCCATTCGGCGAACTTGAATCCGGGGCGGAGGGTGTCCCGGCTGTCTATCTTGACGCTCACGCCCTTGGCGGCGAGGGCCTTGGAGATGTCCTCGAACTTTGCCAGCACGGCATCGCGTTCTTCATCGGTCTTGTAGATGGGTACCATCACCACCTGAATGGGGGCGAGGGCCGGAGGAAGGACGAGTCCGTTGTCGTCGCTGTGCGCCATGATGAGGGCTCCCATCAGACGGGTGCTCACACCCCAGGAGGTCGCCCAGACATACTCGAGACTGCCTTCCTTATTGGCGAACTGCACCTCGAAGCTCTTGGCGAAGTTCTGGCCGAGGAAGTGGGATGTGCCGGCCTGCAGGGCCTTTCCATCCTGCATCATCGCCTCGATGGTAAGGGTGTCCAGAGCTCCGGCGAAGCGCTCGTTGGGGCTCTTGTGGCCCACGATCACGGGCATCGCCATGGTCTCGCGGGCGAACTTGGCATAAACCTGAACCATCTGCTCGGCCTTGGCCTGTGCCTCTTCGGCGGTTGCATGGGCGGTGTGGCCCTCCTGCCAGAGGAATTCAGCAGTGCGGAGGAAAGGACGCGTACGCATCTCCCAGCGCACCACATTGCACCACTGATTGCAGAGGATGGGCAGATCTCTCCAGCTCTTGACCCAGTTCTTGTAAACACTCCAGATGATGGTCTCTGAGGTAGGACGTACGATCAGTTCCTCTTCCAGCCTGGCGTCCGGGTCCACGACCACTCCCTTCCCGTCGGGATCGTTCATCAGACGGTGGTGTGTGACCACCGCGCATTCCTTGGCGAATCCCGCCACGTGTTCGGCCTCGCGGCTGAAGAAGGATTTGGGGATGAACAAGGGGAAATATGCGTTCTGAACACCTGTCTCTTTGAATGCCTTGTCGAGTATGGACTGCATCTTCTCCCATATAGCGTAGCCATATGGCTTGATGACCATGCAGCCGCGCACGGCTGACTGTTCGGCGAGGTCTGCCTTGACTACGATGTCGTTGTACCACTGGGAATAATTTTCCGCTCTGGGTGTAATCTCTTTTGCCATAAAAAACTTATGAAAAATCTGCGCTTTTTTACGATATTTGCATCTAATAAATAAACAGAGGTTTATTGTACCCCCCTATATCGGACGGTGCAAATATACAAAAATTAAAAGAGATTGGATTATGGCACGCAGGGCGATATTTACATTAGCACTCGCAATCATCGCAGTATCTTGCGGAGTATCAGGCGAGTACGGTGCCGTGCAAAGATTCCAGGACGGCATATACTATAAGGGTTTCGACAAAGATATGCAGGTGGCAGAACCTCTCAGCGAAGAGGATTTCCAGCGCCTTGCCGCGGAGCAGATCCGCAAGGAACAGGAAGGCCGCCGGGATACTCTTGTGCTGGTCTATGACGATAGTTACGCCTGGCGTTGGGGCTGGACCCGTCCTTATTACGGATGGTACGGCGGCTGGCATCACGGCTGGTATGGCGGTTGGTACGGTGGCTACGGCGGATGGTACAGTGGATGGTATGATCCGTGGTACGGCCCCTATTCCTACTATTCCTGGTACGATCCCTGGTACTATGGCGGATGGTACGATCCGTGGTACGGCCCTCATTACTGGGGCGGATACTATGGCCACCATCATCACTACGCTCACAACTATTACAACGAGAATTACTACCACTACCGTGGCGCCAACAGGTCCGATGTCAAGGGTGGCAACTACACCAACTCCAGGGGCATGGGCAGCGTAAGCGGCAGCCGTTCTGCGGCATCCTCGTTCTCCCGCGGCGGAGTTTCGGGAATCTCCGGTTCTTCCTCCGGTTCCATCTACTCCAGAGGCTCCGGCAGCCGCACCGGCACTTCCGGCACCAGTTCCGGATCCACCTATTCCAGGGGCTCCAGCACCTATTCCCGCGGCTCATCTTCCGGAAGCTCTTCCAGTTCCGGCACTTACTCCCGCGGCAGTTCTTCCAGCACCCGCAGCAGCTCCTACGGCTCCGACACCTACTCTCGCAGCAGGTCCTCCAGCAGCCGCAGCTCTTCCAGCTCCAGCTACTCTCGCGGCAGTTCCTCCAGCAGTTCCAGTTACGGCGGCAGCCGTGGCAGCAGCGGTGGCGGATATAGCGGCGGTGGACATAGCGGAGGCGGCAGCAGCAGTGGAGGCAGCCATAGCAGTGGTGGCGGTGGCGGCCGCAGCGGCAGATAGTTTCAATGCTTAAACAGAATGATCATGAAAAAGATAATAGTTTCACTCGCGTCCCTGATGCTGATCGCATCGATGGCTTCCGGCCAGACGATGATGGACGCCCTGACGTTCAGCCAGACTAATTATTACGGTACGGCCAGGACGATGGGTATGGGCAATGCGGTTACGGCTATAGGAGGGGATTTGGGATCGATCAATGTCAATCCTGCCGGCGGTGCAGTCTCGGCTTATTCCCAGTTCACCATCTCTACCGGATGGTCGACTTCTTCCAGCACCTCCGCCTATGCAGCATCATATGATTCCTACGATGGATCTGCCAACTTCTCTGGAGGGTTCGAGAACAATAAGACAAGGATGACCATCCCCAATATCGGGATGAACATGTACTTGGAAACCGGCAACCGGTCCGGCCTGCTGGGATGGAACTTCGGTTTTGTCATCAACCGCGCCCAGACCTACACCAGCATGATGTCTGCATCCGGGCTGGAGGGCCACACTTCCATGACCGGGGCCCTGGCGACATTCGCCAACGGCATGCCCGGCACCATCCTCGCGGATCCCGACAATATGTTCGATTCGCAGTATTCCTGGAACTCGATCTGCGCCTACGATGCAGGTCTGATCAACTATAAGTCCGATGCTGGAAGTTTCTTCGGTTCTGCCGAGACAGTAACTGCTTCGGGGACAGAGTATAAATACGAGATGCTGGGATGGCTGCGGCAGAATATCGGCACGACCACTCTCGGCTCCAGGAATGACATGGTATGGAATTTCGGTGCCAATATCGACAACCGCCTCTTCCTCGGGTTCAGCTTGGGTATCCCGATGATCAACTACAGCTACTCCGAGTACTACAACGAGGTGTCGCAGGATCCTGCCGATTTCCCGGTAAAGCCTGAATACTATTCCAAGTCGAAGGCAGCGTATGTGCAGGGTGCATCCACCTATTATCTGGGAAGCACCTACAAGTATAACTACATCGCCGACATTGGCGGAATCAACGCCAAAGTGGGTGTCATCTGGCTGCCTACCAACGGGCTTCGTCTCGGTGCCGCCATCCAGACTCCTACGGTCCTGAGCATCAACGAGCGCTGGTACATCGACGTGAACTCCGAGTTCCAGGATGCATCCCAGAATGCCAGTTCCAGTTCTCCTACCGCCGAGGCGGAGTACAGTTTCCGCGCTCCCTACAGCGCCAATTTCGGCCTGGCATATACGCTTGGCCGTAGCGGGCTGATCAGTTTCGATTATGAGCTGATTGATTTCAGCGTGATGAAGTTCAGCGAGATATATGAAGACGCCTCCTACTCCTACGCGGATCCGTTCTATCGCGTCAACCGTCTGAACAATCTCTTTTGCGGCGTGCAGCATAACCTCAGGGTCGGTGCTGAAATCCGCGTGCTTCCGAGCCTCTCGCTCCGTGCCGGATACAATATGAGCACCAATCCTCAGCGTCACTACACCGACAATACCGGTGTGATAGTGGATGCCGCGGAATATGATGCATGGTTCAGTGACTTCGAGAATGGCACATATACTCTGGTGGATGGATCCGCCGCATATTCCAAGGATCGTGTGACGTCGATATCCTTCGGCGCCGGGTATTCATCTCCCGGATCCTTCTACGTGGATATCGCCTTCAGGCGCACTTCGCTCCCGGACACTCATTACAGCCCTTATAGCAATTATCTCAGCCATTCGGTTGGAGGAAAAGTTTACGATATAGTATCCCCGCAGGTCAGGACCAGCAATTCCCTGTTCGACGCGGTGGTCACATTTGGATGGAGATTTTAAATGATGGAGTTGACAGCTAAGCAGTTGGCGGACATTCTTCGGGGCACCGTGGACGGCGACCCCGAAGTCCGTATTACCACGTTTGCGAAAATCGAGCACGGCAAGCCCGGAGCGCTCAGTTTTTATGCAAATCCCAAGTACGAACAGTATGTTTACACCAGCAAGGCGAGCGTCCTGCTGGTGAATTCCGATTTTGAGCCCAAGCAGGAAGTCGGTCCCACTATGGTGCGTGTAGAGAATGCATACAATGCGGTGGCCGAACTGCTGAAGTATGTGTCGGACCAGCGCAAGACTCACAAGCGTCATCGCGCTTGCGGTTGCAAAATCGCCTGGAGCGCCAAACTTGGCAAGAAGGTATCTGTCGGCGCCGGCACCATAATCGGAAAGAACTGCAAGATAGGGGATTACGGCATCATCCATGAGCGTGTGACTATCGGTGCTGGCACCGTAATCGGGCACCACTGCATCATCTATCCCGGTGTGGTCATCTACCCCGGCATGGTGATAGGGGACAATGTCATCCTCCATGCTAACTGCGTCATCGGTTCGGATGGCTTCGGCAATGCGCCTCAGCCGGACGGCAGCTGGAAGAAGATCGAGCACCTCGGCAATGTGGTGATAGGCAACGACGTTGAAATCGGCGCCGGCACAACAGTCGACCGTGCAGAGATGGAATCCACCATTATCGGCAATGGCGTAAGGCTGGACAATCTCTGCCAGATAGCCCATAACGTAGTGATCGGAGAGAACACCGTGATGGCCGCACAGTGTGGAGTCGCAGGCTCTGCCATCATCGGCAAAAACTGCATCTTCGGCGGGCAGGTGGGCATAATGGGCCATATCAAGATTGCAGACAACACCACGGTCGGAGCTCAGGCCGGTATTGCCGGCCCGGTGCGCAAGAGCGGGCAGATTCTGCTCGGTTCGCCGGCCATCCCGCACATGCTTTACATGCGCAGCTACGCAAAGTTCAAGCAAGCCGGAGGAGAGTAATAATAAGATAATCAAAATATTTGCTATCTTTGCGGGCTATTATGAAAGAACGTACACTCAGCAAGAGTTATTTATTCGAAGGGAAAGGTCTTCACACAGGAGCCTGCTCACATATGAAAGTATCCCCGGCAGCGTCCGGGACTGGAATCGTTTTTGTCCGCACCGATCTTGGCGTGGAGATTCCTGCACTTGCCGAGAATGTTCATAACACCGCCCGCTGCACCGTCATTTCCAAGGGAGATGCAGTCATTTCCACCATCGAGCATCTGATGTCCGCCTTCACCGGCATGGGCATCGACAATGCTTTGGTAGAAATTGACAATGTCGAGGTCCCCATCCTGGACGGCAGCGCCCGCCATTTCGTAGAGGCTTTCGCGGCCGACGGTCTGGTGGAGCAGGATGCCGAACGCAAGTATTTCGAGATTCCCGAGACCATCGAAATCAAGCATGAGGCGAGCGGTTCATGGGTGCGTATCGAGCCCGCAGATCATCTCTCCTACGATGTCACCGTGGATTTCAATTCCCGCGTGCTTGGTGTGCAGACCGCACATTGGGACGAGACTGTGGACTATGCATCCGAGATAGCAATCTGCCGCACTTTCTGCTTCTTCCACGAGGTTCAGTATCTGGCAAGCCAGGGCCTCGTGAAGGGCGGAGACGTGGACAATGCCATCGTGGTGGTGGAGCATCCGGTGCCGGATGATGTCTTTGCCAAGATGGCGGAAATATTCAACCAACCCAAATTGACAATTACTCCTGAAGGGTATCTCAGCAATCTGGTGCTGAATTTCCCGGACGAATGCGGCCGGCACAAGATGCTGGACCTCATCGGAGACATGAGGCTCGCGGGAGGATATCTCCGGGCCCATATAAGCGCGTACAAACCTGGCCATACAATTAACACCAATGCGGCTAAGGCCGTTCAGAAATTGATTTAGATTATGGCAACAATTCATCCCCTTGCATGTGTGAGCCCCCTCGCTAAACTCGGCGAGCACGTTGAAGTAGGCCCCTATGCATTCATCGATGCCAACGTAGAAATCGGCGATTATACAAAAGTTCATCCCCACGCAACCATCTTCCCTTATGCGAAGATTGGTGAGCATTGCGAAATCTTCCCCGGTGCCGTTGTGGCAGCCATCCCTCAGGACCTCAAGTTCGATGGAGAGGTGACTTATGTGGAGATTGGCAATCACGTGACTATTCGCGAGTGCGCAACCATCAACCGTGGCACCAAGGCCAGCGGAAAGGGCGTTACCAAGATCGGAGACAACACTCTCATCATGTCTTATGTGCACGTGGCACATGACTGCACCGTGGGTAACCACTGCATCCTCGTGAGCTATGTTGGCATAGCCGGTGAGACCGATGTCGACGACTGGGCTATCCTCGGCGGAAGCACCGTGGTGCATCAGTTCACCCATATCGGCAAGCACGCCATGATTGGCGGCGGCAGCAAGATCAACAAGGACATCCCTCCGTATTCTCTTTGCGGCCGCGAGCCTGTTTGCTATGCCGGCGTAAACCTGGTAGGCCTTCGCCGCCGTGGTTTCGACAGCGATACCATCCGCAATATCAAGGATATCTACGACACTCTCTATTTCCAGGGCTATAACATTTCGGATGCCTGCGCACGTATCCAGCAAGGTTTCCCGGACAGCCCCGAGAAGGACGAGATCCTGAATTTCATCAAGAATTCCAAGCGCGGTATCGTTCGTGGTAACGATTCTCGCGAAAAGGGTGTCATAGAGTAGTGCTGTTAACGACAGCATACTTCCCCCCAATAGAGTACTTCGCCCTTTTGGCGAGGTACTCTGTCGTTTATCTTGAGGCCTGCGAGAATTACCAGAAGCAGAGTTGGCGCAACCGCTGCAGAATCCTGACGGCAAACGGCCCCGAGGCGTTGAACGTGCCGGTAGTGCATGAGAACGGCACCTTTGCGCTGCCTATCAAGGAGATACGGGTGGAATATACCACTCCCTGGGTCCAGCGCACGGAGCGCGCGATCGAATCTGCCTACAGCTCCTCTCCCTTCTTTATTTATTATAGGGATGAGTTGTTCGCGATTCTGGATTCTCATCCCGCCACGCTGTGGGAACTCAACCGACTCCTCATCGATTTCTTCTGCGCCAAAATAGGCATTGCGCCGGAGATTCGGGAAACCACGGCATTCAATCCATCGGAAATAACCGATATCCATCCTAAGCGGACGAATACCATCATGCGAGACCTGGGCCAGGAACGACCCTACTGGCAGGTATTTAAAGATAAATTCGGTTTCGTGCCGGGCCTGTCCATCATGGACCTGTTGTTCAATGAAGGCCCGGAATCCATCTGCTGGCTAAGGTAGCATCTACTCTATTGGAACAAAGTTCCGCTCGATAGCCTTGCCGTAAGTGAGGATGTTATAGCCGGGGGAGATATCGTTCATCTTCAGACTTTCCAGCGTTTCATAACGGACACCTTTGAAAACCGTTGTTTCTGCGGCGTGATCGTGGCCGGACAGCACGATATCTACGCCCGTCCGCGCAAAGAGATCGGCCAGGTCGTAGGTTTCTTCGAGGGCGAAGTTGCCGGTTGTGGTTTGGGAATTGTCCCGCTTCCAAAAATGTGTGTGGGTATATACTGTGATGTGAGCGTATTTTCCTTGACTCTCGGTTAAGATTTCTTCTGCCCAGGCGCGCTGGCTGTGGCCCAGGGTGCCACTGGCAGACTCCAGAGCGATGAAAAGGTCTTTTCCGCGGCCAGGGGTGATGACCTCGAACCAGTATGTGGCGGTATGGAAGCGAGAGGCCCATTCGTTCCATTCACCGAAGTAGACGTCGTGGTTCCCGGCGGTGGGAAAATGCCGCAGTCCGGCGGCCCCAAGAGGGCTGATATGGCTTTCGAAGATGCCCTCCTGCCCTTTGTCGTTGACGCTGTCTCCAAGATTGATCCAGAAAGGAGCAGCCGTTCCATCGGCAAGAAAATCAGTTACGAAGCGGTCTATGTTCCGGGTTTCTTTTTCGGTAACGTGCGCGTCGGTCAGCACATATACGCGGTAGCTGTCGTCCGGCACGGTGATGGAGGCATATCCGGCCTGGGCGTTATATTCCAGAGACTGTGCAAAGCGTGCGTCTGCGTCGGCACTGCGCGTATAGACAAAACCCAGCCAATCGACGTTGCAGGCGCTCAGGCATAGAGCCATCATCAGTAGGAGGCAGGGCTTTTTCATAGGGCAAAACGGTAACTTAAACCTATCCCGGCACTGAATCCGTACCAGGAGGCCACAAGATGAAACATGCCGGTGGGCTTGATGTTGAGTTCCCCAATCAGAGAAAGACGCTCTCCCAGACGGTAGTAGCCCTCCAGGAAGAAAACGGGTTCCATGGCCCTTTCCACTTGGTAGCGGGAATAATTGGCCACGCCCCCGGTGAGGTTCCAGGGAGCGCCACCTGCCTTTAGCCGATAAGCAATCCGATAGAAGGGGTCTACCGGTTCCACAACCTTGTCGGAACTATCCCTGTCCAGGATCCAGCGGACACTAAGGCCGATTTGAGCGCTGATATGCTCATTCCGCCACCCCACACTTCCGCCTGCGAGCCATTCACTCACGCCGTATTTGTAAAACCCTCCGTAGTAACCGGTTACATCGGCAAACACTTCTCCTTTCTTCACTGGAAACACGGGTTGCACGTGAATAAGCCCCGTCATAACGCCGGAACTGAGGCCCTGGAGACCAGACTGTATGTGCAGATGTTCCCAAACGGGAAGACTCACTTGCAAAGCCCCGCCGCCATAACCGGCCCATGTCCGATTCTGTCCGCCGATACCAAGCACCGCAACCTCACAGGAATCGCAATCGGCTGTTTTGCAAGGCGCTTTTGCCACCATCGGCAGCACCCCCAGCAACCACGCCAGCACCAGCGTCAACCATTGTTTCTTCCCGGACATAGTTAATAGAGTTTATGAATAGTGGTGGCGATGAGTATCCGGCCGATTGATGAACCTGCACCGAAAATATGCGTTGTCAGAGCGGTAGCAATTTTGCCGGATTTATTTATCGAGTCGAGTTTCAGGCGCAGCTGGTCACTGGAGAGGGGCAGGGCTCGGGCGGTAACATCGGCGCCGGGCCAGCGGGTGGCAAAGTCGCGCAGGGCGGCCTTCCCGAATAGCGTAACCTCCTGAATCTCAAACCATTTTCCCAGGTCTCCCAGATCCGGAATGACGGAGTCCGATATGTATAGATGTGTATCCGGGCCAAGCTTCCGGAGTCCATACTTCTCGCTGATTAATTTGAAGGCACCGCTTTTGGCCAGTGCGGGCCCGGGCTCGAACATCAGCTGGCCGGGTTCGGGCATGGCGGAAATGAATACGGGCGCGGCGGCTTTTTCTTCACTGATGGTAAAGCGCAGAGTGCCTGCGACAAGGGTCGTTTCACCGGCAAATCCAGGCTCCATCAGAAGCAGCAGCTCCTTGCACTCGCCATCCGCCTCCACTATATGCAACTCCTTGACGCAGTGGAACTTGCGCAGGAGCATGCTGATATCCGCCATAGGGGAGAGTTTGAGCATCAGCAGGCATCCTCTTTCCAGAATGATGTCTTGCAGGGCGAGTACGTCCGGGGAGCAATCCTCCGGCAGGAAGACTTTGCGGCCTCCGGAGCGCCGTGCGGGGTCGATGAATACCAGGTCCGGCTTGAATGAATCCAGCAGGTCCGGCAGGGTCGAAGGGGAGATGCAGGTGTTGCTGAATTCTACGTTATCGCATCCGAGGCGCTTCAGATTCGCCTTTGCCGCTTCGAACAGCACCGGATTCATCTCGTTGTACAACACCGCCTCTGCCACTTTGGAAAACTGCCAGCAATCCACCCCCAGTCCGCCTGTCAAGTCGGCGATTCTGCGAATCGCCTTTTGACTAGGCTCTTGTGGGGGCTCTGCCCCCAGAACCCCCGCGGCCTTGTAGCTGGCCGTGGCGGTGCTGCTACACTGCTCCGCGCTCAGGGCAATGGGGCAAATCAGCGACGGATCACCATACCACTCCGGAACCTTCAGCCGCAACTTCCGGCGAGCTGCAATACACTCCGCCGCAAGCGCCACATCCACATCCGGCCAACGATCCCGCTGCAACACCAGCGCCGCCAGATCGTCATTTTCGTGGGCAATTATGAAATCCGGAGAAACCACAACACGAATGTAGACTATTTTTGCTTTTTATCCAAAAATTCTTAACTTTGCACCTGTGAACGAGATAGAGGCCGCAAGGTCCTCTATTTTTTATTATGGAATATGGAAAAGTTTGAGCTTCAACCCGTATTGGAAAAAGCGGCTGCAGAACGCGGCTGCAGCATCGTCGGCCTCGAGCTTGACGACGATAACAACATCGAGGTAACCATCGACAAACCCGCCGGTGCAGATCTCGCAGACTGCGAATACATACACCGCGCAGTGTTGGCAGCCTTCGACCGTGATGTGGAAGACTATGCCCTTACCGTGGGCTCCGCCGGCATCAGCCCTGCCGAAGCCGATGAACTGCTTGCAAACGACAAATAATTAATACACATATAAATGAACAAAGAAGAAAAAGTTACTCTGATTGATGCCTTCAAGGACTTCAAGGAAGAGAAAAACATCGACCGCCCCGTGATGATGGGCGTTCTCAAGGACGTGTTCCTGACCCAGATTGCCAAGACCTATGGCTCCGCCGACAATTTCGACGTCATCGTGAACGTCGATAAGGGTACTTGCGAGATCTACCAGAACTTTGATATCGTGGAGGAAGTGGAGAATCCCGCTGCAGAGATGACCCTGGAAGAGGTGCGCAAGGACAGTGGTGACGACGATTACGAGATCGGCGACACCTACGCAAAGAAGCTTCCCCTCTCCGCATTCGGCCGCCGCGGCATCCTGAACATCCGTCAGAACCTGCAGGGCCGCATCATGGACATCGAGAAGGCGAACGTCTACAAGAAGTACTCCGAGAAGGTGGGCGAGGTATTCACCGGCGAGATCTACCAGACCTGGAGCCGCGAGGTTCTGCTTCTGGACGAAGACGGCAACGAGCTCCACATCCCCAAGGAGGAGCAGATTCCCGGCGAGCGTTTCAAGAAGAACGACACCGTCCGTGCTATCATCAAGAAGGTGGAGATGCGCAACAATACCACTCCTTATATCACCTTGTCCCGCGTAGATCCCGACTTCCTCGCAAGGTTGTTCGAGATGGAGGTTCCGGAAATTGCAGACGGCCTCATCACCATCAAGAAGGTGGTCCGCGTGCCCGGCGAGCGTGCCAAGGTGGCAGTGGAATCCTACGACGAGCGCATCGATCCCATCGGCGCCTGCATCGGCGTCAAGGGTGGCCGCGTTATCGGCATCGTGCGTGAACTCCGCAACGAGAACATCGACGTGCTGCAGTGGTCTTCCAATCCCAAGCTCCTCATCCAGCGCGCCCTCACTCCCGCCCGCGTGTCTTCCATCGACATGGGCGAGGGTCCCGAGGATAAGGTAAAGGTTTACATGCTTCCCGAGGAGGTGCAGAAGGGCATCGGCCGCGGTGGCGTGAACGTGCAGCTTGCCGGTATGCTGGTAGGCCGCGAGATCGAAGTCTGGCGCGAGACTCCTAAGGGAGAGATCGCCGCAGAGGAAGAGGACGATGTGGCACTCGAAGAGTTCACCAATCCTGAATATGGCCGCACCATCGACGGTTGGGTGATCGACAAACTCAAGAGCATCGGTTGCGACACAGCCCGCAGCGTGCTTGCCATCGATCCTGAGGATCTCGCAAAGAGGGCAGACCTCGATATGGAGACCGTGGAAGATGTGCGCAGCATCCTGGCCGCTGAATTTGAAGACTAACTAAAAGAAAAAGGGGTTACAATATATGGCAGAAATCAGACTGAATAAAATAATGCGGCAGTTCAATATTGGACTGCAGGACCTTGTGGACTTTCTCAAGGCCCAGGGAGCGGAAGTTGAAGAGAACCCGAATGCGAAGTTCTCCGACGAGTACCTCCCTGCCATCCAGAAGCAGTTCGGGGCAGACCTGAAGGCTGCTGAGGAGGCCAATGAGAGGGCGATCAAGATGTCGGATATTCTGGAGAATTCCGGCAAGAAGAAGGATGAGGTGCAGGAGGAGGAAGAGGAAGAGCGCGTGATTGTGCGCACGAATACTCTTTCGAGGAAGAAGGCGGAGCCTAAGCCGGAGCCCAAGCCGGAGCCGAAACCGGAACCGGAACCTGAACCGGTTCCCGAGCCCGAACCGGAGCCCGTCCCTGAACCCGAGCCTGAACCGGAGCCTGTTCCTGAACCGGAGCCGGAGCCCGTTGCTGAACTTGAGCCCGAACCGGAGCCCGTCCCTGAACCGGAGCCCGTGCCTGCTCCTGCCGAAACAACCCCTGCGGCAGAGGAGAAGGGAGATGGCTTCAAGGTTGTCGGAAAGATCGACCTGTCTCAGTTTGATAAGAAACCTGCCAAGAAACGCGAGCGCATCGCCAAGGGTACCCAGAAGGTGGACGTGGCGAAAGCCGGACAGAATATCGAGCGCAGCAGCAAGAAAGACAAGGCTGCAGTTCAGCAGCAAGGTGGCGGAAAGGGCCGCAAGAGGGATCGCTTCAAACCTGCAATGACCGAGGCTGAACTCGAAGAAATGCAGAAAGAGATCCAGAAGCAGGTCAAGGAGACGTACGCCAAGATGAACGAGGGCAAGAAGAACAACTTCGGCGCCAAGTACCGTAAGGAAAAGCGCGAGCTCGCCGCCCAGCGTACTCAGGAAGAACTCGAACTTGCATCAGCCGAAAAGAAGGTGTTGAAGGTCACCGAGTTCGTTACTGTCAACGACCTTGCAACCCTTATGAACAATACCCCTGTGAACAGCGTCATCGGCGCTTGCATGAGCCTTGGTCTGATGGTTTCCATCAACCAGCGTCTCGATGCCGAGGCCCTGGTGCTGGTTGCCGAGGAATTCGGCTACAAGGTGGAATTCGTGGGTGCAGAACTTACCAATGAAATCGAGTCTGCCGAAGAGGCCGATAAGGAAGAAGATCTCGTCTCCCGTCCTCCGGTCATCACCGTGATGGGTCACGTCGACCATGGTAAGACCTCGCTGCTCGACTATATCCGCAAGACCAACGTCATCGCCGGTGAGGCGGGTGGTATCACCCAGCACATCGGTGCATATAACGTGCAGATGGAGGATGGCCGCAGGATCACCTTCCTCGACACCCCTGGACACGAAGCCTTTACCGCCATGCGTGCCCGCGGTGCCCAGATGACCGACCTTGCGATCATCATCATCGCAGCGGACGACGCGGTGATGCCGCAGACGGTCGAGGCTATCAACCACGCCCAGGCCGCCGGCGTTCCTATGGTGTTCGCTATCAACAAGATAGATAAGCCCGGCGCATCCGCCGACAAGATCTACCAGCAACTTTCCCAGATGAACATCCTCACCGAGGAATGGGGAGGAAAGTACCAGTGCCAGGAGATATCCGCGAAGCACGGTCTGAACGTGGACAAGCTGCTGGAGAAGGTGCTGCTCGAGGCAGACCTGCTCAACCTTAGGGCGAACCCCAACAGGTTGGCATCCGGCGCCGTCATCGAGTCTTCGCTCGATAAGGGTCGTGGCTATCTGGCCACCATTCTCGTGCAGAACGGAACCCTCCATCAGGGAGATATCATGCTCAGCGGAAGCTACTACGGACGCGTCAGGAGCATGTTCAATGAGCGTGGACAGCGTGTGACTGAGGCTGGTCCTTCCACTCCTGTTTCCGTGCTCGGTCTGAACGGCGCCCCGGCCGCAGGTGAGAAGTTCAACGTCCTCACCGAAGAGAAGGAGGCCAAGAGCATCGCCGCCAAGCGCGAGCAGCTCCTCCGCATCCAGGGCATCAAGACCCAGAAGCATATGACCCTCGAGGAAATCGGCCGCCGTATCAGCATCGGCAACTTCAAGGAACTCAACACCATCGTCAAGGGTGATGTGGACGGTTCGGTGGAGGCTCTGTCCGACTCTCTCATCAAGCTCAGCACCGAGCAGGTGCGCGTGAATGTCATCCACAAGGCTGTAGGTGCCATCTCCGAGAGCGATATCCTCCTTGCAGAGGCATCCGACGCCGTCATCATCGGCTTCCAGGTGCGTCCTACCGTCGAGGCCCGCAAGGCTGCGGAGAAGGAAGGCATCGAAATCCGCCTCTACTCCGTCATCTACGACGCCATCAACGAAGTCAAGGATGGTATCTAGGGTATGCTTGAGCCTGAGAAGAAGGAAGAGGTCATCGCTACCGCCGAGATCAAACAGACCTTCCACATCAGCAAGGTCGGCACTATCGCCGGCTGTATCATGCGCGAAGGCAAGATGGTTCCCAGGGCACAGGTGCGTCTCATCCGGGACGGCATCGTGGTCTATACCGGCGAACTCGGCTCTCTCAAGATCGGCAAGGATGATGTGAAGGAGGTTGCCGCTGGCAAGGAGT
>JAGCUK010000075.1 GCA_017962925.1 Bacteroidales bacterium | reverse complement strand
TATCCAATAATTTTAGTATATTTGCGGAAATATCGCAGATAGGATTATGGCCAGTACACCCGTCCACATCTATACCGACGACAACATAAAAACCATCGAAGGAGTCGAGCACATCCGGCTCCGGCCCGGCATGTATATCGGGCGCCTCGGCAACGGCAATAACCCCGGCGACGGTATCTATGTGCTGTTGAAGGAAATCATCGACAACTCGGTGGACGAGTACGCGATGGGCTTCGGCAAGCAGATACAGGTAGATATCAGCGAAGACAACCGCGTGAGCGTGAGGGACTTCGGCCGAGGCATTCCGCTGGATTCAGTGGTGAAGGCGGTGAGCATCCTCAACACCGGTGGCAAGTTCGACGACAAAGTCTTCAAGAAGAGCGTCGGCCTCAATGGCGTGGGCACCAAGGCGGTGAACGCCCTCTCCGAGTCCTTCTATGTCTGCTCCTACCGCGACGGAGAGTCCTCCTGGGCACGTTTCGAGCGCGGAGAACTCAAAGACAGCGGCAAAGACAGCGCCCCCAAGGAGAAGAACGGCACCCTCGTCAATTTCTACCCGGATCCCATGATGTTCGGCAAATTCGCCTACAACCTGGATTACGTGGAGACGATGGTGAAGAATTACTCCTACCTCAAGAAGGGCCTCACCCTCGTCCTCAATGGCACCCCCTATAAGTCCGAAAACGGCCTGCTGGACCTCGTGAACGAGAATCTCTCCGAGGAACCCCTCTATCCCCCCATCCACCTGGAAGGGGAAGATATCGAGATAGTGCTCAGCCACGGGCGGGACTACGGCGAGAACATATCCTCCTTCGTGAACGGTCAGAACACCCGCGACGGCGGCACCCATCTCGCGGCCTACCGCGAGGCCATCGCCAAAACTCTGAAGGATTTCTTCAAGAAGAATTATGCTCCCGAAGATTGCCGCCAGGGCATCGTGGGGGCCATTTCCATACAGATCCAGGAGCCGAACTTCGAGGGTCAGACCAAGACCAAGCTCGGTTCCAACTACATGTGGGAGAAGCAGACCCACGACGAGCACGGAGTTCTGAAACTGGACACCGGACCTACCATCCGCAGTTACGTCAATTCCTTCGTGGCCCAGGAGCTGGACAACTACCTCCGCATCCATAAGGAGATAGTGCCCGTCATAGAAGAGAAGATTAAGGAATCCCAGCGCGAGCGCGAGGAGATTTCCGGCATCCAGAAGAAGACCCGCGAGCGCAACAAGAAGACCAACGTCTATAACAAGAAGCTCCGCGACTGCCGCTACCATTTCAACGACAAGGTCACCGACAAGACGCCGGAAGCTATTCAGGAGAGCGTTGCCAATTCTTCCATCTTCATTACCGAGGGCGACTCCGCAAGCGGAACCATCACCAAGGCCCGCAACGCTAACTATCAGGCGGTGTTCAGCCTCCGCGGCAAACCCATCAATTCCTACAAGGAAAGCCGCAAGAAGGTGGCGGAGAACGAGGAACTCAACCTCCTCATATCCGCTCTGGGAGTGGAAGACGATTTGGAGAATCTCCGCTACAACAACATTATAATAGCGACTGATGCGGATAACGACGGTATGCATATCCGCATGCTCGTGTGCACCTTCTTCATGAAGTATTACCCGGACCTCATCCGCCGCGGGCATGTGCACATCCTGCAGACTCCCCTCTTCCGAGTCCGCAACAAGACCGCCAATCGCTATTGCTACTCGATAGAAGAAAAGGAGCAGGCAATCTCCGAACTCAAGACGAAGGTGGAAATCACCCGGTTCAAGGGCCTCGGAGAGATATCTTCCGATGAATTCGCCGATTTCATCGGGGAGGATATGCACCTCGACCCCGTACGCCTCGCCGACGAAGAATCTATCTCCGAGATCATGGAGTTCTATATGGGAGACAACACCGTGGAACGCCAGGTCTGGCTCAGGCAGAATCTAAAGAGCGAAAAGGAACTTGAAGACATCGACATCATATAGCCGGAGCTGGGCCCGTTTCTGTGGGTGGCTTCTGCGGCGTCTGGGGTGGACTGCCGTCGGCGGTCCCGTCCCCGACAACAAAGCTATCATTCTCGGTGTCCCCCATACCTCCTTCTGCGACTTCCCCATTGCCTATCTATTCTACACGAGCTTCGGGGATGTGGCGCACGTTATGGTCAAGAAGGAACTCTTCTTCTGGCCTCTGGGGGCGATTCTCCGCGCATGCGGATGCATCCCCGTGGACCGCAGCAACGCCACCGAACTGCTCCGCAGCCTCATCGAGCATATGAATAAAGATGAGGTTTTCAAATTGGCGATAGCCCCTGAAGGCACCCGCAAGCCCGTCAGGCGCTGGAAGGCCGGAGCACTGAAGATCGCCGCCGAGACCGGAGTGCCGGTGTATGCCGGGTACTTCGACTGGCGCACGAAACGCATCAGCTGCGGAGAGAAACTTAGTCTCAGCGGAGATATCTCCGCGGATCTAAAGATGGTGCAGGAATACTATGAAAGCCTGCATCTTACCGGCAAGCACAAAGACCGGTACATCACACATTAAACCTGACTTGCAATGAGAAAGCACAAGCATCCATACCGCATACGTAAAATCTTTGTGCGGTTGAATCCCAAGAGGATTTTCCGTGCATACCGCGACCATTATCCGAAGACCCTGCGTGAGTTGTTCGAAAACTCCACCGAGCGCTATGCAAAGCGTTCCATGAGCCAATATGTAGAGGGCAGCAACCGTTACACTTATGCCAGCTTCCGCGATGTCTGTGACCGGGAGTCCATGAGGCTCTCCCGATTCGGCATCAGCGCCGGAGACAGGGTGGCTATCCTCAGCCAGAACATGCCCAACTGGACGGTGGCGTTCTTCACCGCTACCGCTTTCGGCCGCGTGGCCGTTCCCATCCTCCCGGACAGTTCCGAGAACGAGATTACCAATATCCTCAACCACTCCGAGAGTAAGGTCATCTTTATCTCGCAGAGGCTCCTTCCCAAACTGAGCGAGGAATGCATCAAGCGCCTCACCCTGGTCATCGACATCGAGACCTTCGAAATCATCAAGAAGGAGAAGGAATCTTTCCAGTGCGATGGATGGGTACGCACCCCCTCCGCAGACGAGCTCGCAGCCATCATCTATACTTCCGGCACCACCGGCAAGGCCAAGGGCGTAATGCTGAGCCACCGGAACATCTGCCAGAATATAATGGCATCCCATAAGGCGGAACGCTGCAACAAGAAGGATCGTTTCATGTCCATACTGCCGATGGCGCATACCTACGAGATGGTCATCGGCTGCCTCTATCCTATCTATGCCGGCGCGTGCGTGTACTACCTCAGCAAACCGGCATCTCCCAGCGTGCTGATGCCCGCGATGAAAAAGGTGCGCCCCACAGTCATGTGCGCGGTGCCGCTTATCATAGAAAAAGTCTATCGCAAGAGCATAGCTCCCACCGTGCAGAACAGCCGCACTCTGCGCTGGATGCAGAAAAACCTCCCCTGGCTTTTCTATAGGCTCGTGGGCGGGCGCCTCTACAAGAGTTTTGGCGGCAAGCTGCATTTCTTCGGCGTGGGCGGCAGCAAACTCGATTCCACCGTGGAGGCCTTCCTCAAGAAGTGCCACTTCCCCTACGCGATCGGCTACGGCCTCACCGAATGCGCTCCGCTGGTGTGCAACGCCATGGTCGGACGCACCGCAGTAGGTTCCATCGGCATTCCTTCATATAAAGTGGAGGTCAAACTTGCCAATGTCAATCCCGAAAACGGCGAGGGAGAGATAGTCTGCCGGGGAGATAACGTCATGCTCGGCTACTACAAGGATCCCGAACGCACCATGCAGGTAATCGACGATGACGGATGGTTCCATACCAACGACGTCGCGGTGGAAGACAAATACGGCAATTTCTATATCAAGGGCCGCCTGAACAACACCATCCTGGGGCCTTCGGGCGAGAATATCTACCCCGAGGAGATCGAGCAGGTGATCAACAACGAAGAAGGCGTCAGCGAGAGTCTGGTGGTGGAGAGAGATGGCAAACTGGTGGCGCTGGTGAAGTTCGAAGACAACGTGCTGGACTGGAATCTCGAGGGCGAGGAGCGCTTCTACGAAACCCTCCAGGCCAGGCAGAAGGCTCTGATGCAGAGCATCAACAAGCTCCTGGGCAAGAACTCCCAGGTGAGCGAAGTGGATGCCATGAAGGAGCCCTTCGAGAAGAATGCGACACAAAAGATCCGCCGATTCCTTTATAAAGACAACAATAACACCAAGAAATAACATGAGAAAGTTTCTATTGCTGCTTTCAGTCCCGTTCATCCTGTTCGCAGGAGCATGTTCGGACCTGGAAGAGCGGCTGAACAATTTGACGGAGCGGGTCGACGACCACGAAACCAGGCTCACTACCCTGGAACAGAAAGTGGCCAACCTGAACAATCAGGTCGCGCTCATAAATGAGCTCCTTAACGGCAAGTATTTCGTGCAGGATGTCAGCGACCTCGCAGACGGCTCCGGCTACAAACTCACCCTTGTCGACAGCAAGGGAACCATCACCGAAAAGACCGTCCTGAACGGCCAGAAGGGCGAAACTCCGGATATCGGACTCAAACAGGATACCGACGGCAACTACTACTGGACCGTAAACGGACAGTGGCTGGTGGTGAGCGGCCAGAAAGTCCGCGCAAACGGCACCGACGGCAAGACTGCGGAGTTCAAGATAGAGGACGGGAAATGGTATGTGAAGATCGGGGACGGCAACTGGCAGCTTGCGGGAGAAGCGAGACAATCATTCTTTTCCCTGATTTCCGCCATCGATGCCGACTCCAGCGCCGACAAGGTCATTTTCACACTTACCGATGGCACCACTGTAGAAGTTCCCAAGGGAGGTTCAGCGATCAAACTTCATCTCGTGATAGATGAGACCGCCTTCGCCGAGATCACCGGAGGCCAGCCTGTCACTGTCCCCTACGAGGTGGTGGCTCCTGCCGGCATAACTTTCACCCTTCGCTCATACGAGCCGGAAGGATGGAGCGTTATCATCGCCCCCTCCGGGGAGAAAAATGGATCCATCACGGTCGAGGCGCCCGCAGGTGCGACGAGCGGGAAGATCCTTCTCATCCTTGTGGGCAGCGACGGCAGCAATTTCGTCACCAGCATCCAGGTCGGCGTGAAGGAGGTCATCAGCTATGCGGTGGATGAGGAATCCCATCAGATCACCATCGCCGCGGCAGTAAAAATCAATATCCCGGCAGGAATCACCTGGATTACCGCTCAGGGTAACGTGCTGACACTCAGCGAGAACACCAGCTACGATGCTCGCTCTGCAGTCATCACTTATGTGGACGCCGATTCCGTTACTCATACCGTTACCGTGGTGCAGGCGCAGAAAGATGCCATAGTCATCCCCACATCCGCTCTTGAGGCAGACGCATCCGGGGATACTCTGAATTTCGTGGTCAGCACGAATGTCGTCCCTACCGTCAGCACCGAGGCAGGATGGCTGCACACTCAGCCCGCCACGAAGGGGCTTTCGGACCATCCGTACGTCATCACGGTGGATCCCAACCAATCCGCGGAGACCCGCACCGGCACTATCGTCTTCTCTCACGAGCAGATCCATCAGAGCCTTACCATCACCCAGGCAGCCAAACCGTTGGTGACCCCGGCCGTATATGAGATTGTGACCGATGCCTCCGAACTGGAAAGCGGGGATGAGCTGCTGATAGTCAATCTCGATGGCACCTTTGCCATGGCAGAACAGGTCAGCGCCTCCAGTTCATACCGCGCCATCACCGCAGTGACCGCAGAAGACGGTGTCATAGAGAGCATCTCCTCCAACGTGGCAGTGATCAGCCTGGAAGGATCTGCCGGAGCGTGGGTTTTCCACGTTTCGGACGGATATCTTGCCGCCACATCCGCTTCCAAGAATTATCTGGAAACGGTTCAGAGTGCCGGCACCGACTATGCCAAGTGGACCATCAGCATCGCTGGCGGAGAGGCTACCGTAAAGGCAAAGGACGGAACTCGCAATCAGCTTTGCTATAACGCTGGCGCGACGCGCTTCAGCTGCTACTCCAGCACATCCACTTCGCAGAAGGCAGTCGCTATCTACAAGAAAGGCACCTCCGGAGATCCTACGGCAGTGCTTCAGCACAGCGTATATGGCGCTTATCTCAAAGATAATCAGCGCAGCTACGCCATTGGCATCGACCAGTATCTCCGCGAATATGATGGCAGTGCACTCACTTATGTGCTGATGAATCCCGCCCAGAAAGAGCAACTGGTGATTACCGGATACAGCAACACCCTTAAATACGGCGACAACGCCAACATTACCGTCAATTGGAAACAGGGCCGGTCCACCGTCCTATCCAAAACTTACAAAATGGTTGTTGTCAAGGATGAGAATTCCAAGGTATGGCTGGGAGATTCGAAGGGCAATGGTGTAATTATCAGAAAATAAGCAGCTATGAAAAAGATCATATTATCCATATTTGCAATCTGCCTGTTCGCCACTTCCCTGTCGGCAGTTCCGGCTCGTCCCGGAAAACTGATCGTGCGCCAGCCGGACGGCAGCAGCATAGAGATTTATAAGCATGGCGATGAGTTCGGCCACTGGATTACCGATGCCCAGGGGCGGATCCTGGCAAAGGATGCCAATGGTTTCTACCGCGTTCAGCAGGGTGTCAGCGCAGCGAGCATCCGTAAGACCGCAGCCGCCAACCGGGCCGCCAAACTGAAGAATCATTCAGGAAAGCCTCACGGGGCAAAAATAGCCACCGGCACCAAACATTTCCTTGTAATTCTGGTGCAAACCAGCGATACACCGTTTACCACCGAAAACCCGAAGGAAGCTTTTACCAATCTCCTAAACCAGAATGGCTACGCTGCCAATGGCGCCACAGGTTCCGCTAAAGATTACTACTACGACAATTCTCACGGAGTATTCAATCCGGTCTTCGACGTTTACGGTCCGGTAACTCTTGCGAACCCCATGAAATACTATGGCGAGAATGACGCCGTGGGCAATGACAAACATCCGGAAGAAGCTGTTGTCGAGGGCCTCAACGGCATCAAGGATCAGGTTGATTTCAGTCAGTTCGATAACGACAATGATGGCTTCATAGACCTAGTGTTCATGTACTATGCAGGATACGGAGAAGCGGACTACGGCACTGAGGATACCATCTGGCCCCACCAGTATGAGTTGTCCTACGCCGGACTGTCTTTCTCTGCAAACGGAGTCAAAGCAGAATCATACGCCTGCACCAACGAGCTGGTCAGAGATGAGAATTATGCCACGACTCTTTGTGGCATAGGCACAGCCTGTCATGAATTCGCCCACGCTATGGGACTTCCCGATTTCTACGACACCGACTATGAAACCAACGACTACGCTGCAGGCATGTATGCTTTCTCCACGATGGATTCAGGTGCATACAATAATTACGGACGCACCCCTCCTTACTTCACTGTAGAAGAGCGCATACTCCTCGGCTGGCTCGAGGATTCCGCCATCAGGGAATTCTCTCAGAGCGGGAACATCACACTCCCCTCCGTGGATGAGAATGTCGCCTATAAGACCCCTACCGATCAGGACGGCGAATATTTCGTATATGAATGCCGTGGATCCAATGGCTGGGACGCCAGCCTTCCCACTCACGGGCTTATCGTCACGCACGTAGACAAGTCATCCCGCATGGTTTCAACTCAGGATTATGGCAAAGTGTCTGCCTACAATCTCTGGAACAATTGGAGCGCCTACAACTCCGTGAACGAGAACGGCAAGCACCCCTGCTGCTATGTCATCCCTTCCTCAGACCAGTCCAATCTGCTCTTCGGATATAAATACTACTCTACGTATCAGGCGTATTATATGGATGTCAGCAACTATCCCAAGATTCCTTTCCCCGGGCAGAACAGCATTACTTCATATACTCCTGTCAGCTGGAATGGAGTACAATCCGATATCAGCCTTTCCAATATTGCTTATTCGGCCAATACTGTCACCTTCACGGTTACTGTGCCTTCCGCAGAGATCGACTATCACTGCATTGCGAATCCTGGGCAGGGCAAGTACAGCCTGGGCTCCAGCTTCGCCCTGCAGCTCACAGAGGCCGCTACCCGGCCCGTGCAGTCGGTCAGCTGGTACTACGATGGTGCCATGGTTTCCGGCACTTCGGTTACCCTCTCCACAGCCGGTGAGCACACCATAGAGGCCGTGGCGGTCCTTCAGGACGGAAAGGCCCAAACCATCACTCTCGAGATTCAGGTTCAATAATCCGCAACCCGATACAGTAAAGCCCCGCTTAGCATCTCTGCAAAGCGGGGCTTTATAGAATTACGCGCTGATATTACTCTGCGCTCTCTGCTACAACCTCGACGTTGATGGCGGCGACGATCTTCTTGTAGACCTTCACGCTGCCTTCGAATGTTCCGACTTCCTTGATTTCAGGAACGGTGACATCCTTCTTGTCGACCTCGACACCGGCGGCGGTGATAGCCTCGGCAACCATGGCAGCGGTAACTGCGCCATAGAGCTTACCACTCTCGGCAACCTTAACGGTAACCTTCACAGGGGTGGCGGCAATCTTAGCGGCCTTTGCTTCTGCATCGGCGACGAGCTTGGCTTCCTTATGGGCACGCTGGCGAACGGTCTCCTCGTACTGCTTGATGGCAGACTTGGTGCCGAGCACTGCGAATCCCTGAGGGATCAGATAATTGAGAGCATATCCGCTCTTCACTTCCACGAGTTCTCCGGCCTCTCCGAGACCTACGACTTCTTTCTTAAGAATGATTTTCATAGGGCAGGATTATTTAAGGAGGTCAGTAACATAAGGAAGCAGGGCGAGGCTGCGGGCGCGCTTGACGGCC
>JAGCUK010000074.1 GCA_017962925.1 Bacteroidales bacterium | reverse complement strand
TGATGCAGAAGTTTCGGATGCGGTCCATTGTCATAGAAAGCAAATATAGCAATTTCTGGCGAGATTGCTATTTTTGCTTCCGTCATTACCCTCCCCAAACCCCTCCTCAGGAGGGGCTTGCTCGCTCCGCTCGGAATTTCTTTGGGATGGTCGTGGCGGATAAGTTGTTGATTATTAGCCGATTACGCAAAGCGTCCCCCTAGATTTCAGAGGGGAGAGTTTACGTAAATTATTGATATTCAATAAGATGCCCGCCACGGTATAATGGACATTTTCGGTTGGTAGAGTTGCCACCACCATGCGCGTCGGAAACGATTGAATAAAAGTGGCTTCAAATGGCATTTTCTGGTAAAACTATTAGAAGCGGAAGCCGATGCCGGCGCGCGACGGACAATACATCCACCCCATGCCGAGTTCAGCAAAACCGAAAAAGCGCCGGCCGAAAGAAATCCCTGCCGGGACTATCTGCACTCCGTGCGCCGGACGACCGTCGCCGTCGGTATATCCCGCCATCGTGCCATATCCTACACCTGAATACACGCGGAACAGGTCCCCGGTGTACCAATTGCCATAGAGCATCAGCATCAGATTATATTCATAAGTGCTTGATGTGCCGGGCTTTACGGGCTCTTCAGAAGAATACACACCACTCTGGGGCTGCGCATCGTGCATCCCACCCATCAGGCCTATGCTCACCCACTTGTTCGGAGTATATCTGACTTCCGCCATGGCAGAAAAACCCGACTCATATCCTCCCACCGATCCCAACATATAAGCAGGACCGCCGGCGCTGAGGTTAAATTCAATTCCGAGTTGTGCGTATGCCGCGGCACATGATAATACCGTTGCCAGAAGAAAAACTGCAATCTTTTTCATACCTTCAATATTCTTTTCGCACCTTATAAATGCAGACCTTCAGCAAATCTTGCATGCACACAGAGAACTATTTTCTGCAACAGGTTAAATAATTGCCACACATGCTTAATTGTTCGCCGCGCAAGAAATAACTAGTTGCCGCGTTTGGCATTGTAACCCATGGAGGTAAGGAGAGCGACGAGTTTGTCCCGAAGATCCCCCTGGATGGTGATCTCCCCATCCTTCGCAGTGCCGCCTACGCCGCACTTGGTTTTGAGGGTCTTAGCCAGAGCTGCGAGGTCATCCTGCTTGCCGACGAAGCCCTTCACCAGAGTCACCTGCTTCCCGGCTCGTTGGCGACGGTCGATAGCCACTATCAGCCGCTGCTTTGCAGGCGGCAAAGTATCCTCCTCAACGGTCTGCGCTGTCTGATATTGATAATCCGGGTTGGTGGAATACACCACTCCCAGCCGCTGCTTCCAGTCGTTTTCGTTCTTCATACTGCAAATATAGTAAAATATGAGCGCATCAGCGCGAACGGCGGAGGCCGGTCCGAAGGACTAAGGCCGGGAGCCGCAGGGTACTTTAGGGGCAGCGCCCCTAAAAAACAGGGGTTCCCTGAAGCGGCAGCTTTAGGGAACCGGGTCGTATCCGGAGCCGCCCCAGGGGTGGCATCGGAGGATGCGCTTGAGCGAGAGCCAGAAGCCCTTCAGCGGGCCGTACTTGCGGAAAGCCTCAAGGGCGTACTGCTAGCAGGGGGGGGTGAAGCGGCAGGTGGGTGGTTTCAGCGGCGAGATGCACAGCTGATAGAATTTTATCAGCAGGATGAACGGCGCCGCGAGTATTTTCTTCAGCCACTTCATGCCTCTATCCGTTCGAGAATTGCCGCAACGTCGGCGCTGATGGCCGCGAAATCCGCCAGCTCCGGCGAGTTATATTGAAAGAGGATATCCACGCCGTAGACCTTCCGCACCCGGTACGCCTCCCGTATCCTCCTCTTCAGCAAATTCCTCTTCACCGCCCTCTTGAAATACCGCTTCGGCACGGATATCAGTATCCGGCCCGGCCGGTCGCTGGCAGGCGTTGGCTCCTTCGGGAGGGCAATGCCCGTACTGCTGGCCCCTTGCGGGCCACAGACGGGCCCTTTGCCCGACGAGGAGGGAATGAGCCAGCAATACCGGAAATGGCCGTACGCCCCCCACTTGCCGTCGGCCAGAAGGGTCGCAATTGACTTCTTGCCAGACAGCCGCTCAGCCTTGCTCAGCGTGTTGCCCCCCGAAGCCATAACTACTTATTCTGCTGAAGATAAAGCTCGATCGCCCGAGCCACCGAAGGCGCCTCGGGAGTAGGACCCTGAATATCGATATTCAACCCCGCCTCCTCCATCGCCGGAACAATACTCTTGCCCCATCCGGCGAACTTTACCTTCCCCTGCTTGAACTCAGGGAAATTCTCCTGCAGCGACTTCACATCCGCAGGATTGTAGAGAGCGATAATATCGTAGGTAGAAAGATCGAGGTCATGCAGATCCTGCGTGACACTCTTCACAAGCTCGGCCTCGGTGTAATCGATGCCAGCCTTGTCGAGCAGAGAAGTCAGCCCGTCGACATTTGCGCCGGCGGACTTGGTGACGAGGAACTTCTCGCCCTTGTGCTTGGGGCCAATCAGCGCCACCACCGACTCCGGAGAACCGTTGCCGAAGAAAATCTTGCGCTTGCGGAAAACGATATGTTTCTGGAGATAAATGGCGACTAACTCGGTGGAGCAGAAGTATTTCATGGTCTCGGGGACCTTGAAACGCAACTCCTCGGCAAGTTTGAAATATGCATCGATGGCGTGACGCGAAGAGAAAAGAATGGCGGTATAGTCCGGCAGGTTGACGCGCTGTTCGCGGAATTCGCGGGAACTGAGGGCTTCAATCTTGAAGAACGGACGGAAAGAAACTTCCGCTTTGAACTTCCCCTGCAGGGTTTCGTACGCAGTCATCTTCGCAGGTGCCTGCTGTGATATCAGTATTCTCATATCTGTCAATTCTGGCCTATAAAACCAGCCCGGAGGCGATGAGCACGGCGGCCGGTATTATTTCAAGCCCGCAAAGATACAAAAATGTTGACAATCCACCGCATTTTGAGCTTAAAATCTGCCCTTCCCGGACCAGCGCCACCAGCCACATCACGGCCAGTTCACCCCATATACACCAGCGGATTGCGATATCCGACGCGCGGAACGCCACCAGTACGCAGAGGGAAATCAACATCAGCAGCACGAAGCAGATGAAATAATTATAGATTCCGCGCCGGAGTGCCAGGCGAGTTTCGTGGTCCGGACGGTTGCGACGGAGTTCGATGAGGAGGGCGTGCATGAGGAGGCGGATGCTGTTGAATGCCAGCAGCACTGCCGCGAGTTCCGCCAGCCGCAGCCAGGGTTCGCTCCAGGGAGCGATGAAACTGGCGTTGTAGAGTGCGTAGCGGTCTGCCGCAACTATGAAGGTGACGGAGAGGAGGCGCGCGCAGGTGTTCCTGGAGCGTGCCGTGCTGACGCTATGCTCAACCTCCAGATTCCCCCGGCTCCGCGCGAGACATCCCAGCATCGCCGGCAGCAGTTTGTAGATTTCCAGAAGAAGGAAGAGGATGATGACGGCACACGCCAGCAGCATCCAGGTATGCGCCGGCACATCCCCCCACCCGGCCGCAACGATCGCCGCCGGCCTCTCTGTAGGCAGATGCAAAGTCCCCAGATCCATCGTGGTGCAAAGATAGGGAATCTTTCCCGTTCACTGCGAGTAACGTCAAAAGATTTTAAGGCCGAATCCATTCCCAGCCGAAACGAAGACTAAGGAGGCGGATGATTTCCCAGTCTGAAGGCGGGATAGACAAAGTGACTTGTGTCTTGTTGTTATATCCTTTTTCGGATGCGATATCCCTGAGCATCATGGGTTGTTGGGAAGTCTTCGGGAAATACCCATCCACATAACGGGAAGTGGGCATTTTGCGGGCCTTATCCAGATTGTACTGCGCCTGGAGTTTCATCCAGAATGACGCAGGGATCTCCGGCAAACCGGACTCAATCTTCGTAGCAATTTCTGGCGTGAAATTGCGTACACCGTGAATCAATGCGCTTAAATGAGTGGCTTGCAGCCCTATAGCATCTGCAAAGTCTTTTTGCCTTAGATTCCTTGCTTTCAACTCCTCCCCCAGAATACTGCCAGGATGCACCAACATAGCAGGTGATGCACCATTCAAAGCAACCATTCCTTCATTTTTTGTTTCCATAATGTGTATTGTCTATTTCTATTAAATCAATCTGAATGCCATCTTCCATTTCTCTGAAAATCAATCTATGTACAAAACGATTGGACAACCGCACTGATGACATATCATTCAACTGATATTTCAACCTCTCATAATGCAAGTAACTCAACTGCTTTAACGCCGCCACATTCTCCGCAGACTCCATTGACCTGACGGCACGAACAAAGCCACTATATAGTTCTTTGTTCATCGCCACTTCCTTATACTCACGGCTCTTCCCCTCAGTATAAAGCGAGTATAGTTCCTGTGTCATTAATACCTTCATCTCACTATCATTTCTGCAAAGATAATAATAATTACCTAATTATCATAATTGTATAACTAGTTTTGTAATAAAAGCAAAAACAGGGCCACCCGGAAGGGTAGCCCTGAATAGCATCTGTATTAACAAATTCCTAGAAAGCAAGCGTAGATCTTACAGCCTGATACACTGTCTTACCTGACCAATACAACCTTCCACTTCCTGGTTCATAGCGCCAGCAGTAAGAGGCATCATACTCGGTACTTGTCCAATAATAAGTCTCGTTCATAGCAGAATAATCTATCCCCGCCGCAGACAAATACGAATTGAAGGCATCCTTTTTTAGATTATTGTTAGTGGTTTCCGACAGATCGGTAGCACTTCCAGCCATACTTTTGATAATCTGATTCCACTGATACGCAGACGCAAGGAACCAACCGCTTGTACCTGACGGAGCACTTTTTGAGATACCATCTACAAGAGCGATGGAATTAGCAATTGCAGCCTGAAAAGCAGGATATGTGCTGTTATTTTTAGTAGAACTGATAGTAAGTCCGGACTCCTGGGCACCTAAGGCATAATAAGTTGCAACATACTGACCGGCATTATCAACACCGGAGCCGCTTTCTCTCCACCTCATAGTACTATAAGTACCATTTAAAGCATTTTTCATCGCTATTGCAAGTCCATGAGAGTAGCCGCTTTCGGCGGTTCCATTGCCGACATAGGCAATAATAGCTGCAGCAGTAGTACTGGCAGCAACAGCGTCAGCCTTATCCTTGTAGAACTTACCATTCTGGCCAATGACATTGAAAATCGTTGCCATCCTCACGGTCGGGGTGTAGAAGTTGCCGGCAGTCAGGGAAGCAGTGCCTTTAGCCACATAGGGCTTGTCGGATGCGACAGCCTCGAACCAAATAAGACCGGAGGTGGCAGGAAGTGCCACATAAAGCGTGCTCGTGGCAGAGCCGGGAGTAACGGTGGTGATAACATTATCGGATGCGTCTTTCACCACGAAACTGCTCACATAAACGCTGTTGCTTCCATCCACATCCTCTACTTCGAACTTGCAGATTGCATACTGTGCCTCGAGAGTTGCTCCGCTCGCAAGCGATGCCGTTCCGTCTACCTTGATGGTACCGGTTCCCTTACGGACGTCACGGGCTGCGCTGAGAGTGCCGTCCTGTGCGCTGAGTGCGGAAGCCAGCACATTGCCGGTAGTTCCGTCAGCGGCAGAAGCCGGATAAATCAAAGTCACGGCTGTTCCGTCAGTGACACCGGTCTGAAGAGTCGCCGTAATAGTGGCTTTCCCAGAACCGTCTACGGATGTGATTGTAGCATCGGTCTTGTAGGGTGTGGAACTTACCTCGTACACAAGAGCGATGGTTTCGCTCTCGGCAAAATTGACAGTGATATCCCCACCGGACTCAGCCACAGCGCGCGTGTAAGCTTCACTCTGAACAGTAGCGACGAAGGGGATTCCTTCTGTGGCTTCTTCGGGAGTATATTCTTCCTTGGTATTGCAAGCGCACACCAGTGCGGCAATTGCTAAAATGGCATAAATACTCTTTTTCATAATACTTTCCTTTTTAGCGTTTACCAATCAAAACCTTCTCCGCTGCCGGTATAATCCGTCGGCTTGGGGATCTGGTTTTCACTACCTGTGAGCAAACTTGTTTCAAGGCCCACTTCCATTACCTCCACTTCAGGGGCGAGGTATTCCCTAGTTGTTTTTTTCATATGGTTTGAGATTTGATGTGTCAAAGGATTTTTTGTTCGAGGGCCTTGCGGATCATCTCGGCGGAGGTGGTGGCGGCGAATTTGTCGAGCATTTGCTTGCGGTACCATTTCACTGTTTCGGGGCTGAGGCCGAACTTTTCCGCGATTTGCGGGCTGGTGCGGCCGAGGGCGATTTCCTTCAGGATCGTGAGTTCCCGTTTGGTTAGAGAAATGGTTTTGACGTCTTCCATCGTTTCCGTTTTATTGGTATTTGCAAATATCCATATTAATCCCCGCTTAAACACCACCCCTCGGGGTGGTTAGCTCCACCCCAAAGGGTGGAATAACGCCCTTTTTTCTCCTCAGCCTCCCCGGCATTCACACATTTTCGCTACATTTGTTCTGAGTATGAACAAACGAATCATCGCAATTCTGGCAACCCTCGCGGTCCTGCCTGCCACCGCATACAACGACCATCGCGGTCACAACCTGGACTCCCTCGAAAGGGTGGTCGCCCGCTGGACCCCGGACGCCATCGACCGTGCCGGCACCCAGGAACTGATCGACCTCAACAACGCCTGCCGCAGCCTGATGCTCGGCTACAGCACTACCATCGGCCCCAAAAGCGAGTTCTACGCCCGCAAGGCCCTCAGTATCAGCGAATCCCGCGGGTGGGAGTTCGCCAATTGGGATGCCAGCAAGTTCATAGGCCAGTGTTTCTGGGCGCAGGAGAAATACGACAGCGCGCTCTTCTACTACAACAAGGCCCGCGAGGCGATCGAGCGGATGGAGAACGGCGGCACTTCCCCCACGGCGCCGGAAGGGTACGGCCAGAAGGAGATCGACGACGCCAAATCCTCCCTCTACGGTGCCATCGGCAACCTCTACAGCATGCAGGACTCCATCCCCCAGGCGATGGCATTCTACGCCAAGGCAGGGGCCATCTTCGACAAGTACGGCTGGAACACGAGCAACTCCGTCCTCTACTATAATATTGGAGAGACCTGGGCAGGCGAAGGGGACCTGAAGGCGGCGGAAAAGGCCTACCGTAAGGCTCTGGCTTATGCCGAGATGGAGAAGGATTCCCTCTGGATAGCGACCAGCCACAAGGGTCTGGGGCGGATGTATCTGGATAGGGGGAAGATGGGGAAGGCTTTGCGCGAGCTTCATCAGGCGGAGGAGTATTTCGCCGCCCACGATAAGGAGGAGGCAGTCCCCCGTAAGGAGAACTTCGAGTATATGTCCCTGGCACTCCAGCAGCAGAAGAAGCAGCTGACGGTCATCATCTTCGGGATGGTGCTGCTTGCCCTGCTCGCCGCCGGCATACTTCTTCTCGGGCGTAGGCTGCGCGTATCCCGCAGGGAGCAGGAGGAGACCGCGGTGGTGATGGAGGAGACGCTGGCGGATCTGCAGCACGCCGCGGCCGCATCCTCCGATATCTCCACGCGCGAAAAGGAGATTCTGGAGCTGCTGGCGAAGGGATATACATCCCCGCAGATCGCGGATTGCCTGCACCTCAGCCCCGAGACGGTGAAGTGGTATCGCCAGAAGCTTCTCATCAAGTTCGACGTTGCCAACACCGCCGAACTCGTCCTCCGCGCGAAAGACGGTAATCTACTGTAGGACGCAGTTCAAAAAATGACTATCTTTACGGAAGTATGACCGCAAGATTACTTCCCGTTCTGGCAGCGGCCGGCTACCAGGTCCGTTGCGAAAAGCTGTAATTTCCGCCGTTCCATACTATCGCCTAGTTTTTAGGCAAATCCTTAAACAAGGGTGCTCGGTTTCGGGCACCCTTGTTTTTGCAGACTCAAATGGCACCCCCTGGTGAGTCTGAACCGGGCAAAACCGGCACCTCAGACTCAAAAACACCCCCCAAATGAGTCTGGGCGCCCAAAACCACCGCTGCGCAGCAGGTTTCGAGAGAAATGACTATATTTGTAGTCTATGACAACGAAGCAGTTCAAACTATGGAACAGGATTGCCGCCGCGTTTGCGTTCGTGGTGTCCGCGTTCACATACCTCAGCACCATAGAACCCACCGCATCCTTCTGGGACTGCGGCGAGTTCATCGCATCTTCATACAAACTCGAAGTCGGGCATCCTCCGGGAAACCCCACCTTCCAGCTGTTCGCGCGCATCTTCACCCTCTTCGGGGATAATATGCACGCCGCCATCCTGGTGAATGCCATGAGCGCACTGTGCTCGGCCCTCACCATCCTCTTCCTATACCTCACCATCGTCTGGTTCGCCAAACGGATGGCCAAGAGGCTTTCCCTCGCCATCATCGGCTCCGGCCTCGTCGGCGCCCTCGCATACTGCTTCTCAGACACCTTCTGGTTCTCCGCCGTCGAAGGCGAAGTCTACGCCATGAGCTCGCTCGTCACCGCCCTCGTCTTCTGGATCATGACCAAATGGTACGATGTCGCGGACGAGCCGCATGCAAACCGCTGGATCGTACTCATTGCCTTCCTGATGGGCCTCAGCATAGGCATCCACCTCCTCAACCTCCTCGCCATCCCCGCGCTGGTATTCATGTTCTACTACCGCAAGCGCGAAGACGGTCCCTTCACCTTCAAGGAACTCCTCAAGATCCTGATCATCGGTGGAGTGATACTCGGACTGCTGGTGTTCATCGTCATCCCCTGGTTCCCCAAGGCCGCGGCATACGTGGACCTCTTCTTCGTGAACGTGCTGGGGCTGCCCTACAACTCCGGCGCCGCCTTCTTCCTGGTGGCGGTCCTCGCCCTCTGCTTCTGGGGGCTCTTCCGCACGCTGGACGCGAAGAAACCCTTCTGGAACACCGCGCTCCTCTGCCTCACCACCATCATCATAGGCTTCTCCATCTTCAGTATAGATATCATCCGCTCCTGCGCAAAAACGCCCACCAACGAGTATCAGCCGGACAACGCATTCACGCTCGTCCGCTACCTCACCCGCGAGCAGTACGGCAGCACCCCGCTCATCTACGGGCAATATTATGACGCCCCCTACGATGTGGTGGAAACCAAGTACTGGACTCCCCTGGGCGGCAAATACAAGAGGGTCACGGGCCCTGGCGAGGCAAAATACACCCCTGCCGGAAAGATGCTCTTCCCCCGTATGTGGAGCGGCATGGACGAGGCCTCGAAAGAATTCTACAAGGTCTACACAGGTGGCAAGGGCACAAGGATCAAGGGAGCCGACTCCCCCAAACCTACCATGGGCGCCAACCTCACCTTCTTCTTCGACTTCCAGCTGGGATGGATGTACTGGCGTTACTTCATGTGGAACTTCGTGGGCCGGCAGAATGACGTGCACAGCCCTTCGCCCGGGAATATCTTCCACGGCAACTGGGAGAGCGGCGTCAAGTTCATCGACCACTGGCGTCTGGGCGATCAGAGAGATGCCCCCGCAGTGCTGGCCGAAAACAAGGGCAAGAACCACTACTTCTTCCTCCCCTTCCTGCTGGGCCTGATAGGTCTTTTCTATCATTTCGGACGGGACAAGCGCGGATGCTGGCTGAACTTCCTGATGTTCTTCATGACCGGCATCGCCGTGGCGGTGTACCTCAACATGCCGCCGTATCAGGTGCGCGAGAGGGACTATGCCTTCGCGGGATCCTTCTACTTCTTTACGGTGTGGATAGGGCTCGGCGTGCTGGGGATCTACGAACTGCTGAACGATGCCCTGAAGGGGAAGTATAGCATGGCTCTGGGAGCAATTGTGACGGCGCTGGGGCTTTGCGTTCCCGCGCTGATGGGGGCGGAGAACTGGGATGACCATGACCGCTCGAACCGGCGCACCGCACCCGAACTTGGATTCAACTACCTCAATTCCGTCGGCCCCCAGGGCATCCTGGTGACCCACGGCGATAACGACACCTTCCCTCTCTGGTATTCCCAGGAGGTGGAGGATGTGCGCACCGACGTGCGAATTGCCAACACTTCCCTGCTCGGCACCGACTGGCATATCGACCAGATGAAGTGGGCCTGCAACGAGAGCAAGCCGCTGCCCCTGACCGTCGGTCCGGAGCAGTATCTCTACGGCACCAACGAATATATCCCCATCTACGACCAGCGCGGCCGCGTGATGAGCATTTCCGATGTGATGACGCTCTTCAAGCATCCGCAGGTGAAGGTGCAGATGAGTTCCGGCCGGAAGTACGACTACATCGCCTCCCGCAAGATCTCGGTGCCTGTGAATAAGGAGAACGCCCTCAAGAGCGGAATTGTTTCCGAGGCGATGGCTTCGCGGATGATGGATACCCTGATTCTGGAGATTCCCGCTGGCAAGGATTATCTCACCAAACCGGAGCTGTTCATGCTCGACCTGCTCTCCAACTATCAGTGGGACAGGCCTATTAACGTCCTGAGCAACGGCGGCGACCTGAATATCGGCATCAAGGAATATTTGATGAGCGATGGTTTCTCTGCCAAGCTGGTGCCTTTCAAGAACCGTCCTTCCACCAGTTCCTTCGGGCTGGTAGATCCCGATGAGCTGTATCACTACATGACGGAGGTTTATTCCTTCGATGCCCTGAAGGCTCCGAACTGGTTCGTGGATTATCAGAACTGCTATACCTTCCTGGCGGTGATGGGAATAAGGAATCTGCACGTGAACTGCGCGAATGCTTTCCTGGCCTGCGGGCAGCCTGAAAGGGCTCTGGAGATGCTGGACCGCAGCGAGGCGGCGATGGTGAATTTCCCTGTCTGCGCCATTCCTATCGGGTTCAGCGGCAACGACTACATGGTGGTCAAGACCGTGGAGTTGTATTGCAAGCTGGGGCAGAAGGAGAAGGGCGTCGAGCTGGCCAAGAGGTATGCCGACGATGTGCTTGCCGCCGCGACTTTCTATCTCGAGTTCTACGCGTTCGCGAAGAGCGATTTCGAGTTGTGCGGAAATTACATCTATTTCCTGGCGGATTCCCTGCGTGCCGGCGGAGAGAAGGAGCTGGCGGAAAACATCGAGAAGAGTTTTGCTGATCTAATCGGTTCTGCCCAAGAGAAATGATGAAAAGGCTTGCGTGCATTCTGCTTATTATCGCGGCCCTGGCAGGTTGTCGCGGGCCCCGGCCGATAGTGGTGGGGGTGTCCTGCTGCTGGGAGAAGGGCCGGGTGTCGCTGAGCGATGCCTACCTGACCGCGGTGCGAGCTGCCGGCGGAGTTCCGGTGGTGCTGCCCCCGGTCCTGAGCGAGGAGGATGCTGCCGCGGCGCTGTCTGCGGTAGATGCCCTTATTCTTTCGGGCGGAGAGGATGTGGACCCGGCGCGTTATGGAGAGGATGTCCTGGATTCCACCGTGGAAGTGAATGCTCCGCGCGATACCTCCGATTTCCTGCTGGCTGCCGAGGCTCTGCGGCGCGGCCTGCCCATCCTTGGCATCTGCCGAGGAGAACAGTTGATGAACGTAGCTCTGGGTGGTTCGCTGTATCAGGATCTGCCCGGGCAGCTGGGCGTCGTGCATAGGCAAAGCGAGCCGGACGGAGTGGGCACTCATATGATTTATCTGGAGGCTGAGTCGCGCCTGCATAAGATTCTGGGCGCCGATTCGCTGATGGTCAACACCTTCCATCATCAGGCAGTGAAGGATCCCGCTCCAGGCATCCGCATAGCAGCCCGCGCAGCCGATGGCGTCATCGAAGCCTGGGAATGGGAGAGCCCTAGCCGCAGCACGCTGGTATGCGTGCAGTTCCACCCCGAACTCCTCTACTCCCGCGGCGGCAACACCGCCGTCCTCCCCATCTTCGAGGATCTGATCGCCCGTGCGAGGTAATTAACGGCAGGTGATTTCCAGCCGGTGTTCTATTGAATAATCGTAATCGTCGCCTTCGATAGTTGCGGAGGTCTCCCGGTAGCTTTTGTAGATCTTGGTTTCTCCGCGGCGGATGGTGTCTTCGGACTCCTTGGAGTTATCTGCGAACTCCGCCTTAACCTTGTAGCTGACACTGTCGTAATCTATCTTCAGCACCTCCAGGCCGCTGTCCTCCATTTCGAAAGTTGAATCCCTCTTGATGGTGGCGGCTTCTTCGTAGTAATTCATACCCTTCCGAGGGATCAGCAGGAATACGCCGGTCCAGTTGTAGTCGAAGCCATGGTGATGCTCCTTTATCAGCAGGACAGGGGTCTTTTCGCCGCTTTGGAAGCTCTCTTCGAGGAAGTAATTGTCCTCCCACTCGCCCTCGAATTTCCGGCCGTCACAGAAGGTATAGACTCCATGGCCGTTCTTATTGAAGTAGTCGCTGAATTCGCCCTCGAAGCGGTCTCCGTTGGCATATTCCCAGACTCCGTGGCCGACTGTCCTGCCATCTTCGAACTCGCCTTCGAAACGGTCCTTGCCGTTGGAGAAACATCCGTCGAAGCTATCTTTTTCCACAACGCCGTGTCCATGGCGCTTACCTTCGCGGAATCCTCCTGTATAGACCTCGGCAACCCTGCTCAGGTGGACGCCAATCTCGTCGCTGTTGGTGGATACGCCTTTGCCGTGCTCTTTGTCGTCCAGCCATTCGCCCTTGTAGTCATAGCGGTGACTGGCTCCACCGCCGCTGCTAAACTTGTGGTAAGTGCCTTTGCCACAGCGTTTTCCGTGCTTCCACAAGCCATCGTATGAAGCATAATAGCCGTTGATTTTGTAATCCATATGGCCGCTTCCGTGCGGCATGCCGGCATCATCGACATCTCCCAGATATCTGTCGCCGTTCTTGAACTCTATCTTCTGCGGATCCAACATCTTTTCATCCTTGTGCTGCTCGAACAGCTCCTTGCATCCGGCATCTCCCAGCTTCATTCCGGTCTCCCAAAGATCAAGCGCGCCATTGACATCGGATTTGTAATCCGGGGTCCAATCCCCGTCGTAAAGCATTTGGCCCATGTATGCGTAGGCGCCGGCTTCTCCTTCATCCGCAGCTTTCGAAAATGCAATCCAGGCCTCGACCATATTGTATTCTTCGTAATGGCATTTTCCCTGTTCGATTAGGGGGAGGGTGCTTATTTTTTTCTTGGTCATATGATTTGGTGTTTGGTTTTTAGCGGGTGAGGCGGACGTAGATGCTGAGGGGGAGGGTTTTGCCAAAGGGGTCGGTCAGGGCTAGTTCGCCGCTTGTCAGGGAACTAGGCCCGAACGACTCCTTTACCAGAGTCTCACCCAGGGCGGCGGAGTAGCCGTTGGAGTAGAGGTTCAGGACCATGAAGGAGTCCTTTGGCTTCAGGATATGCGCCACGCTCTTCAGCAGACCGAACAGGCTCTCATCCAACTTCCACTTCTCCCCGTTCGGGCCATGCCCATAGGCCGGCGGATCCAGGATGATGCCGTCGTAGAGATTGCCGCGGCGTTCTTCGCGCTGGACGAACTTCATCGCATCCTCCACAATCCAGCGAATGCCCTCCATGCCGCTGGCTTCCATATTCCCGCGGGCCCAGGTGACCACCTGCTTGATGCTGTCGAGATGGGTGACATCCGCGCCGGCCGCTTTTGCCGCCAGCGATGCGCCACCGGTGTAGGCGAAGAGGTTCAGCACCTTCGGCTTGTTCAGCCTTTTTGTATTCTGGTAGATGAATTCCCAGTTCGGGGCCTGTTCGGGGAAGACGCCCACGTGCTTGAAGGCGGTGAGGCCCAGGCGCAGGCGGAACTGCAGGTCGTCGGAGCCGGTGTAGCGGATGTACCACTGGTCATCCATCTTCTTCAGACGGTCCCAGGTGCCCCGGTCTTCGATGGCACCGGAGCCGCTGTTCTTGCCCCCCGACAGACGGAACGCAAAGTGCGCCCTCCTCCGCCATTCGGCATCAGATAAAGACTTATCCCACAGGGCTTTAGGTTCCGGGCGACACATCACGACCTGGCCGAAACGTTCGAGTTTCTCGCCACGGCCGCTGTCCAGCAGCTCATAATCCTTCCACTGGTCCCCCGGGAACTCTACCATAACTATTGCTTTATGATGGTCAGGTCCTTGGAGTTCACGCGGCCGCTGCCGGTGACATCGCTCTGCACGGAACGGGCGCCGCCGGTGAGGATCAGGTCCCCGCTGCCACTGAGGTTAGCCACGATATAACCCGCATTCACGCACGTCAGGGAGACATCTCCGCTGCCGGTCATCCTGACGTTGATATCATTAGCATTCAGGTAATCTACACCGATGTCGCCGCTGCCGGAATCCTTGAAGTCGGCCGTCGTTGCCTGCACGCCGGCAAGCGAGGTATCCCCGGAGCCGGTGACGGAGGATGAGAAGTTGGTGCAAAGAATAGTGCCCAGGCAGAAGATATCTCCGCTGCCGGAAGCCTTAACGCTGAAGTCTTCGACGTTCGTCAGGGAGCTGCTGATTTCGATATCGCCCGAGCCGGAACTTTTGACGCCGGTGAGCTTTGCAGACTTGACCCTGAGGTAGGTTTTTACCTTCGGAGACAGGCTGTAGCCCTTCTGGGTGTCCACCACCAACGTTCCGTTCTCGACTCTGATATTGAAATACTCCACCAGATTCGAATCGCAGGTGAGGACGACGGATGGATCTCCGGCTTCCTGAGTATAAAACACGTCCAGCGAGCTCGGAACTGAAATGGTTTCAAATTCCTTAACATCGACGATGGTGTCTACGGATTCTCCGTCACCCACTTGGTAGAGGGTGGTGAACATCTGGCAGGAAGCCAGCACCGCTGTAGCAGCAAGAAAAAATATCCTTTTCATTTCGGTCGGAAAAATTAGTCGCGGACTGCGGCGATGCCGGGAAGGTCTTTGCCTTCGATGGCCTCGAGCATTGCGCCGCCACCGGTGGAGACATAGCTGACCTTATCGGCATAACCCATCTGGGTAACAGCAGCGACGGAGTCACCGCCACCGACGAGGGTGTAGGCTCCGGCTGCAGTTGCATCTGCCAGATACTCGGCGATCTTCAAGGTACCCTTCGCGAAGGTCTCCATTTCGAACACACCCACGGGGCCGTTCCAGAGGATAGTCTTGGAACCGAGGATGATATCCTTCCACTTTGCGAGAGAGGCCTCGCCGGCATCCATACCCTCCCATCCTTCGGGAATCTCCATGGAAGAAACGGTCTTGTGAGGGGCGTCGTTGCTATATTCGGTGGCAACCACGGTCTCGACGGAAACCGACAGGTTCACTCCGAGTTCCTTGGCGCGCTTCATGATATCAAGGGCCTGAGGGATGAGGTCATCCTCGTGCAGGGAGTTGCCGATGGTGCCGCCCATGGCCTTGATGAAGGTGTATCCCATACCGCCGCCGATGATCAGGTTGTCCACCTTGGGAAGGAGGTTCTCCAGAACTGCGAGTTTGGAGGAAACCTTGCTACCGCCGATGATTGCGGTGAAGGGGCGCTTGGCGTTCTTGAGCACGTTGTCGATAGCCTTGATCTCGCCTTCCATCAGGTAGCCGAACATCTTGTCGTTCGGGAAGTACTCTGCGATAAGGGCGGTGGAGGCGTGTGCACGGTGTGCGGTGCCAAATGCGTCGTTGATGTAGCAGTCTGCATAGGAAGCGAGCTTCTTGGTGAACTCCTTCTGGGAGGCCTTCACGGCTTTCTTTGCAGCGGCCTTCTCCTCATCGGAGGCATCCTCTGCAAGTCCGCGGGGCTTGCCCTCTTCCTCTGCATAGAAGCGGAGGTTCTCGAGAAGCAGAGCCTCACCCGGCTTCAGAGCGGCAGCCTGTGCGTCAGCAGCCTGGCAGTCCTCTGCGAACTGGACGGGCACTCCGAGGCATTCGCTCACATGAGCGACGATGTGCTTGAGGGAGAACTTCGGATCTACCTTCTTGGGGCGTCCGAGGTGGCTCATTATAATGACCGAACCGCCTCCGGCCAGGACCTTCTTAAGGGTAGGGATGGCGCGACGGATGCGGGTATCGTCGGTAATTTCGAAATTTTCGTTGAGGGGAACATTGAAATCTACGCGGACAATAGCTTTTTTGCCGGTGAAATCATAAGAATCAATGTGCTGTTGCATAATATTTTAAATGGTTTGAATTTTCCGAGTGCAAATTTAATAAAAATACCGATAATCCTTGTTAACTTTGCGCTTATGCGAGCCAGAATAATACTATTATGTGTCCTGCTGCTGGCCGGTGCCTGCAGCCAGAAAAAAAGCACGCCCGTGGAGGATGCCATCCGGGCCAGTGTCTCGGCTCGGCTGGGAGAGCTCAACTCCATGGAATTCAGCGAGTTGACGCTCGTGGATTCCACTTCTGTCGCCTATATCTGGAGATTCTCCGCCCGCGCATTCCCCGTCAGCGGCGGCTGCATCAGCATCGATAAAATGTACGTAGCCATCACCCCCGACAACAAGATCGTCAAGATGGACTACACTCCGGAGCTCTTGGATTAGTTGTTTCCGATACGATACACCCCTGCACCGATGGCTTTCACCGGGCGGCCGGCGGTGCCCACCAGCTTACTGAGGTCATCCGCCTCCACATTCTCCACTCGCACCAGGGTAGTATCATACACCATCCCCTCCGTATCCAGCGCATGCAGCATACGGATCTCGCTGCTGCCGATGCGGGAGTCGCGGAGGATGATGCTGTCCACCGGCGTGCGGCTCTGGATCAGCGCGGGAATCTCGTTCTCCACATACACCCGCTCGAACACTATGTTGCTCTGCACGGGGATCTCGGCGTAGGGATAGAAGCTGCGGGAGTACTGGTCGTGGTCGAAGTGCAGGCATAGCGCCACCCTGCGTTTCTTGGCGAGGTGGATGTCCCGGAAGATGACGTTGCGCACGCCGCAACTGTGGCAGATATTGCTGTCCTGGCTCATCGTCCAGGTGATGCCGTCGGGGTAGGTAACGGTGCCTTCTGTGTGCTCCGGGCGGCAGGTAGAGACGTAATTCACCTTCACCTTGGGGCCGTTGGAGCGATAGATGCGCCCTCCGCAGACCACCGCATCCCCCGAAGACTGGATGTCCATCCCCGACTCCCAATCGCGCCATCCGCCTGCCAGGATGCGGGCGAAGTACCCGGTGGTGCCGCGCTCGGGATCGTCCAGATCGATGCAATCTTCGATGAGGCCGTTCTCGATCCAGCCGAGTTCCGGGTTGGAGGTGGTGTAGTCATGCGCGTTCAGAGCGATGGGGTCGTCGTAGGTCTTGAAGATGCCGTGGCGGACGATGAAATTGCGCCCGGGGCCGAAGTGGACAGCATCCTTCATCCCCTCGATATGCACGTTCTCCACGATGGCGTTCTCGAAGGTGCAGATCTGGATGGCGAAGTCGTTCGGGGGCAGATCCAGGAAGGTATAGCCATCCAGCACCAGGTTCCTCACATAGAAGAATCCGGTGTGGCAGCACATACCCACGATCGTGGGGATGTCCACCGGCCTGCCTTTGCCGGAGTCGATGCCGTTCGCCTTGAGCTGAATGCCTTTGATGCAGATGTTTTCGTTGTATTCGCGGGTGAGGGCGCCGCGGTTCAGGAGGATGAAGCGGGCGGCCATCCCTTCCGAGTCTTCGGCCCGGCTGAGTATGGCGCCGGGGTCGAATTTCAGCTCGGTATTTGAATCCAGGTAGATGGTGCGGCAGAGTTTATATTCGCCCGGTTTGCGCACTTTGATGTGGCCGCCGTGGTCCAGGCATTTCTGGAAGGCTTCGGAGTTGGTCACTGCGTCGTTTTCCGGCAGGAAGCCGTATTTGTCGGCGTATTTGGTTCGGGTGCAGGATGGCAGGGTGGCCATCAGCATCGCCGCAGCAATTATTATATAGAATCGTTTCATATTCTTAATTTCCATTTCTTTCTCGGTCACCCCGTTCCCGTTTTGGCAGGTTTTTCGGAACAAACTTCATATTTTTTGCGTTTCGTTCCCGTTTTGGCAGGTTTTTCGGAACGAAACTTCGCATTCCATTTCTATGAGCCAGCCGGGGCGGCAAACGCGGGCTTCGAGGATTATGCGGGGGATGTCCGGGTAGCGGGCCTGCATGTAGGCATCAATTTTTGCGTAGTCCGAAATATCTCGGAGGTAGATGACGAAGTATGGCAGGACGGTTTGCCGTCCGCGGCGGGCAAAGGGCCCGTCTGTGTCCCGCAAGGGGACCCCAGTACGGGCATTGCCCGGCCGTAAAACGCTCTCGCGCCCGTCCTGCAGACCTTCCGCCAGCAGGGCGTCGATGTTTTCCAGCAGGCGGTCAGCCTGAGCAAGAACATCCCCTTCGTGGAGGATGTGTCCGCGGTGATCGATGCTGGCAGTGCCGCTGATGAAGATATGGCCATCCACCTTGACACCCCGCTCGAACGCCACTCCATAATCGCGCGTCGGACTCAGATGACTCAGGGCCTTCAGATAGGTCTTATCCTCCTCCTTTATTGCCGGGCACGTTAGGAAATCCATCGCCACGAGGGCAGAACGAACCTCGCTGGCGCCGCCTATGCCGGTGCTAGCAATGTAGTGATTATCAAGTCCTTCCTCCGAGAAAACCTCGTTTCGGGCGCGCACCATTCCGGCGTAGTTGGAGTCGATGTCGCGTACGTAGATCCAGGTTCGGACGCAGTGGGTTTTGAGTTCGAGGCCGAGGGGTTTGATGATATCCAGATATTTTGCGAAGAGGATGCGGCTCTGTTCGTAGGAGTTTTTGCCGGCGGCCTCCTCTTCGGTAAGGCGCAGGCTATGGAACAGGAATTTGTCCGCTTCGGAGGATGTATGCACCAGCGCTGCCACCCTGCTCCCATCCAGCGGCGGTTGTTCCACAATAGAGAAAAACCCGGTACGGGCATTGCCCGTCCGAAAGGCTCCCTCAAATCCGGTCAGCGAGCCCACCATATCGCGCAATGCTGCCGACTGGTTCTGGGCGTCACTGAGGAAGAGTTGGATGCGGACCGGCTTGAAGCCGGCTGCCTCTTCAGTAGCCAAAAAGTCGTCAACACCGGAAACCACGCTAGCCATGGCCACGGCGAACGACTCGTTATCTGATGGTCTTATAATCTTGTAATTGTCCACGTTTCATTAATAATGATTGGGGAAGTTACTCGAACAAAGAAGAGTAGCCGGGGATCAGGTGACCTGTGGATTTCAGGACACCTTCTTTCTTGTAGTCCATCGCAACGACCTCGTTGTCAGGGGTGATGGACACATACATATTGTCGATGGTGACGGTGCCTTTATAGTTGCGGGCTTTGCCGGAAAACTTGTAGATATACACTTCCACGACATTCAGCGAATCATTCTCGGCCAGACGCTGCTCCAGGGCAGCCAGGCCTTCCAGCCGCTGCTGATCATTGGCGGCATCTTCCCGCTTCTTTGCCTCGTTCCGGAGTTTACCCGCAGATTCATAGTCCCGGGCCAACTTCAAGTTCTGCTTGTATCTGGCTTCCAACGTGTTGCGGCGCCGGGCCACCTCCTCGCCGAAGGTGGTGGAATCCACCAGAGCCAATGAACTGAAGTAAATATTGTCGAGGTCCCCGAGTTGCTCGGCGATCTTTTTCGTGATGGCCTCTTCTACAGGACTGACCTTTTTCTCTCCGCAAGCGACAACGACACACGCCATCGCGGCCAAAACAATTAGTCTGATTCTCATGAACGGCCTTTTAAGTATTCGTCGATGGCAGCGGCGGCTTTGCGGCCAGCGCCCATGGCAAGGATCACGGTAGCGGCACCGGTGACGGCATCACCACCGGCAAAGACACCGGGACGGGTAGTGGCGCCGGCTTCATCGGCGACCAAGCCACCGCGACGGGTAGTTTCCAGACCGGGAGTGGTGCGGGCGATCAGCGGATTGGGCGAAGTGCCCAGGGCCATGATCACGGTCTCGGTGGGAATCTCGAATTCGGAGCCGGGGATGACCACGGGGCTGCGACGGCCGCTTTCGTCCGGCTCGCCCAGTTCCATGCGCACACACTTCAGCGCACGGACCCATCCACGCTCGTCTCCAAGAATCTCTACAGGATTGGTAAGCATCTGGAAATCAATGCCTTCCTCTTTCGCGTGATGCACTTCTTCCTTACGCGCCGGAAGCTCAACTTCGGTGCGGCGATAGACGATAGTGGTATCCGCACCGAGGCGCAGAGCCGTGCGGGCGGCGTCCATCGCAACATTGCCACCACCCACCACGCAGACCTGGCTGCCGGCATGGATCGGGGTGCGATAATCCTCGCGGAAGGCCTTCATCAGGTTGTTACGGGTGAGGAACTCGTTGGCGGAGAAGACGCCGTTGAGGTTCTCGCCGGGGATGCCCATGAATTTGGGGAGGCCTGCGCCGGTGCCGACGAATACTGCCTCGAAGCCTTCCTCATCCATCAGGGAATCGATGGTGACGGTGCGGCCGATGATGACGTCGTTTTCTATCTTTACGCCCAGGGCGCGGACGGCGTCCAGTTCGCGTTTGAGCACTTTTTCTTTAGGGAGACGGAATTCGGGGATGCCGTATTCCAGCACGCCGCCGGGTTTGTGGAGGGCTTCGAAGATGGTGACGTCGTAGCCGGCTTTCGCCAGGTCGCTGGCGCATGCCAACCCCGCCGGCCCGCTACCAATAATCGCCACCTTACGGGCCGCGGAGGTTTCCGGTTCTCGAGCCATAAAGGCGTCCGAACCGGAACGCTCCGCTGCCCAGTCCGCAACGAAACGTTCGAGTTTGCCGATCGAAACCGGCTCAAACTTCACGCCCAACACGCAGGAACCCTCGCACTGAGTCTCCTGAGGGCACACGCGGCCACAGACCGCAGGCAGGGATGAATCCTCCGCAATCTTCGCGGCGGCACCGACAATATCGCCGGCGGCAACCAGCTCGATGAAATCCGGAATCTTCACGCCCACCGGGCAGGCCGTCACGCAACGCGGATTCTTGCAATGCAGGCAGCGGGAAGCCTCCAGCATCGCCTCTTCCTTATTATAACCGTAGCAAACCTCATCGAAATTGTGCGCACGAACCTTCGGGTCCTGCTCGCGCACAGGCACACGCGGAATCCTATTTGCCATTTGCCAGGCCCTCCTCGGCCTTATATTGGGCAGAACGCCTCATCGCTTCGTCGAAATCAACAAGATAACCGTCGAACTCGGGGCCATCCACACAGGCGAACTTGGTCACTCCGCCAACCGAAAGACGGCAGGCCCCGCACATGCCGGTGCCATCCACCATCAAAGTGTTCATACTTACCCAGATAGGGATGCCCAGCTTCTTGCAGGTCAGCGCCGAGAACTTCATCATGATCATCGGGCCGATCGCCACGCACTGAGTGTAGGTCTTGCCCTCGGCCACCAGCGCCTCCAGGCGGGCTGTACCCACCCCCTTGAAGCCATAGGAGCCGTCATCCGTGCACATGTAAAGATTGTCCGTGACGCTCTTGAACTCCTCTTCGTAGATGAGCAGATCCTTGGTGCGGGCGCCAATGATAACGTCCACCGGCACGCCATGCTCATGCAGCCACTTTGCCTGAGGATAGACGGGCGCGGTGCCGAGGCCTCCGGCGATGAAGACCACGCGCTGGGCCTTCAGTTCCTCCTCCGGCATCCTCACGAACTCCGAGGGATTGCCGAGGGGACCGGCCACGTCGGCGAAGGAATCCCCCGCCTCGAAGCCTTCCACCATTGCGCGGGTGGATGCGCCTATGGGTTGTATGACGATGGTGACTGTGCCTGCGGTGCGGTCGTAGTCGCTGATTGTCAGCGGGATGCGCTCTCCGGGCTCGTCTGCGCGCACTATCAGGAACTGCCCGGGGAGGGCTGCTTTGGCGATGCGCGGTGCTTCGACCACCATTTTGCAGATGGTGGGATTCAGCATATTTTTCTCGAGAATCTTGAACATAGAATGTGGTATATGCTTTCAAAGTTACAAAATATTATCATTTGCATATCTCATTTTTTTTTGTAAACTTTGTGTGTTCCCATATGGGATAAGTTAATTTCAAAAAACGTTTTTTATGAAAAAATTACTTGCAGCGTTCGTAGCTATCCTTGCTTTCGCAGCTGTAGCAAGCGCAACGAACTATTCCGTTGACGAGGCTTCCATCGACGCCCTCTTCACCGAGGCAGTTGTCGAGGCCCCTTCAGTAGCAATCTCCCCCATCAGTGCATCTATCGGCGGTGATTCTACTGTCACTAACGTTGTCGCCCTCGTAGTCGACTGGATCGGCCTTGGATTCTTCGGCATCCACAGGCTTGTCCTCGGAACCAACCCCCTCAACTGCATCTGGTACACCCTGACAGTTGGTGGCATTTTCGGTGTGATTCCGCTCGTAGATGGCATCCTGCTCATCGTCGACCTCATTCAGGGAAGCGCTTCCTGGCTCGACAATCCTGCATTCATCATGTGGATCTAGGATATGCTGCATCAAAGCAACAGGGCGGTCGGTACCGGCCGCCTTTTTTTTATCCTTTTGGCGCTCTGTCTTCTTGGCGCCGGCCCCGCCTATGCCCAGCGGTTCTTTCATATAGATGAAGTATCCAAGACGGTCAAAGACGGGAAAATGAAGGTAGCGGAGAAACAACTCTACTACACTAGAGGAGGCGACCTGAACATTCTGTGGAAAAGCGGCGGAGCATCCTACTACTCCACCACATCCCCCTTCGGCATAACTCAATTCTATTATCCCGCCTCGAACGAATCCATGACACTGGATGCGAACATGATGAAGGCAACAGACGAGACTCTGGTGCTGTTCGCAGATGGATGGACTGAGGATCTGGGCCTCTCCCGCGAGGGCTTCTTCCTGAAGTCCACCAAGAAGGACGGGGATTTCATGGTGCGGCGCTTCGAACCCCGGGAGACCGGCACCATCTGCGCATGGGTAGAGATCGCATACAACAGCGATTTTCTCCCGGTCTACTGCGCCTATTTCGACAAAAAGGGGAAGGTTATCACCAAAACCTATATGTCCAACTACACCACCGTGAAGGGCTTCGTCTTCCCCATGAGGGTGACCGAAATCTCCTATTTCAAGGAGAAGAATGACTCCACGGTGCGCCTGGACATTTACAAGAATCTGGAAATCGACGTGCGGTCGGATACTCATTCCTTCCGCATTCCCTCCGATGCCAAGCCTGTCAAGCTCAAGGATGGGCTGAAGGCCTACTCAAAACAAGTAAAATGAGGGCGGGACTGACCATCTTGCTTGCGACCTTGATCTGCACCGCGGCGGCCTCCCAGGAAGTGCGCGGGCCTTTTTCTCTGGCGGATAAGGTGATGAACACTACAGTCATCGCCCGCAGCGGCGGTGTCTATGAACTCCGGCAGAAAACCGATCAGATCTTCACCCCTTTCTTCTCGGTGGATTCGCTCGCATCCTCCTGGAAAGACGCTCCCCTCGCCCTGGACCGGGACCGGATGGAGTTCTTCTCCTATGCCCTCAACTCCAAACTCTATAAAGACGCTGCGGCCCTGCTGTTCGCGGATGGCCTCTTCCCGGAATCGGATACCCTCAGCTATCTGAGAGGAGTGCTCGCCTACGACATCCACGACTTCGCCCTGGCCGCAAAGAACTTCTCCGCCGTCAGTGCTGAGAGCCCCTTCCAACCGGCCGCGAAAGCCTTCGTGGATGCATGGACTTCGCAACCGGAACTCCCTGATTATAAGGATAAAAGCCCCTGGCTCGCCGGTGCCATGTCCGCAGTTATCCCAGGTTCCGGAAAGATTTATGCCGGCGACCTCCGCAGCGGCGTATCCACCTTCCTCATAGTAGGCGCCCTGGGGGCAATGGCCGCGGAATCCTGGTCCAAACTCGGCATCAAGGACTGGCGGACCATCACCCTATCATCTCTCTTCGGAGTGTTCTATATAGCTAATATATATGGCAGCGCGCTGTCTGTATCGGTGACTAAGCAAACTTATGAAGACGCTCAGAAAGCTACTCTTTTGTTCGGTCTGCGCATTCCTCTCCACCAGTTTTAGTCTGAGTGCCAGAATCGACGATGGAGACGGCCCCGGTCCGGAGCTGTCAGCGGCCCTCTGCGAGATGGCCAGCTGGGAGAGTTCCGCCAAGGCCGAGCGGGATTCGCTGCTGATGCAGAAGGCCGAGTTCCTTTCGGCCGCCGGCGAGACCACCCGCGCATACGAGACCCTCTGCCGCATCTCCTCCTTCGGGATGAACGAATCCAGACGCGCCGATCTTCTCTCCCGCAAGCTCACCTCTGCCTATGAGGCGGATATGATGGATGCCTTCGTCGCCCTGCTGGAAGAAGCCTCCGGCAGCGGCCTGCTACAGGTAGAGCAACTGATCCCCGAGGGAAACCCGCGCCATAAGAGCGAGGATGCCGCCATGCTTCTAAGCGTCATCCCCGGGGCCGGCCTGGCCTATGCCGGAGACTATGCCGCGGCAGGAAAATACTTCTTGATAAACGGTTCGATTATCGCCCTCGGAGTGGGCACCTTCCTTTCCGGGCTATACACCGCCACATTTCTCGGCGGCGGGATGCTGCTCTACGCCAACCTGCCGAAAAGCACCGACCTTGCGGTCCGCGCAGCCGCGAACCGCAACATCAGTTATCTGAAAGATTTCTATGCTCCCGTGTACGGGGCGCTTAAACAATCCCGGAAAATCCAAGAAACGCCAGCGCCATAATGCCGACGGAGATCAGCGCGATGGGCAGACCCCGGAAGGCTTTGGGCACTTCGTTCATGGCGAGATGCTCGCGTATTCCCGCGAAGAGTATCATCGCAAGGCCATAGCCCAGCGATGTTGCAAAAGCATAAATCGTGGCTTCTCCCAGACCCATCAGATGAGCCGTGCCGCCGAAGGTGAACTCCTTGGTAACCACGTTGATAGCAACACCGAGCACTGCGCAGTTAGTGGTAATCAGCGGGAGAAAAATACCCAGCGCCTGATAGAGCGAAGGGGATACTTTCTTCAGCACGATCTCCACCGTCTGCACCAACGCGGCGATCACAAGGATGAACGCGATGGTCTGCAGGAAGGTCAGCCCGAAAGGCACCAGCAGGAACTTATTGATAAGATATGTGACAACCGTGGCGAGGGTGATGACGAAGCACACCGCGAGGCTCATGCCGGATGCAGTGGAGAGTTTGTTCGAAACTCCCAGGAAGGGGCAGATACCGAGGAACTGCGCCAGCACTATGTTGTTGACGAAAATCGCCGAAATGATTATAAGCAGAATTTCCATAGCCCTTACTTTTTAGCGATTTTATTGAACAGAACCATAAGATAGCCAAGCACGATGAATGCGCCCGGAGCCATCACGAATGCCAGCATGCCGTCGCCGGTGATGAACTTCCACCCGAAGATGGCGCCGCTGCCGAGAATCTCGCGCACAATGCCGATCACGGTGAGCGACAGGGTGAAGCCGATTCCGATGCCGATGCCGTCCAGCGCGGAATCCCAGACTCCGTTCTTGTTGGCGAAGGCTTCGGCGCGGCCGAGGATGATGCAGTTCACCACGATCAGGGGGATGAAGAGGCCGAGGGTCTTATAAACCGCAGGGGTGAATGCCTGCATCAGCAACTGCAGCACCGTCACAAAGGTGGCGATCACCACGATATAGACGGGGATGTGCACCTTGTCCGGCACCACCGGAGCGATGAGGGAGATTACTATATTGGAGAGGATGAGGACGAACATTGTCGCCAGGCCCATCTCCAGGCCGTTCATGGCCGACGTCGTGGTTGCCAGAGTGGGGCACATGCCCAGCACCAGCACGAAGGTCGGGTTTTCCTTCAGCAGGCCCTTTGTTATCAGCGAAAACTTACTCATTGCTCATAGATTTTACCAATTCAACAGCCTGAGCGACAGCCTTGGTGTAGGCGCGGGAGGTGATGGTAGAAGCTGTGATAGCATCCACATCGCCGCCATCCTTGCGGACGGCGAACGCCCCCGCAAAGCCCTTCCACTGCTCGCGGAAAGAAGATTTCTCCTCGGTGCACTTCGCTCCGAGACCGGGAGTCTCGGAATGCGCCAGCACGGAGGTATTGTAGACGGTGCCGTCCGGCAGCACCCCCACCATCAGAGTGAGAGGGCCCCCGAATCCACCGGTAGTAGATTTCACTGCATAGGCAGTCACGGCACCTTCGGCATCACTCTGCACGAAGTATCCGTCCACTCCCTCCGCATCGGAAGCGATCTCCTCGGAAATCTCTCCCCCGGCGGGCAGTACCTTGGCAATCGAAGCCTGGGCCTCGGCGGCCGCAGCAGCTGCGATGGGCTCGCAGGTGACCGCGTAGGTCACACCCAGAACCGCAGCGCACACCAGGCAGACCGCGGTCAGGCACAGAGCCATATTGATCAGATTGGATTTAGCCGCCATACCTATTTCCTCCCGTATTTACGCTGGTGGAACTTAATGTTGATAAGCGGCACGGCGGTATTCATCAGCAGAATCGCGAAGGACATGCCCTCGGGGTAGGACCCGAAGTAGCAGATCATCATCACGATGAAACCGATGCCTATGCCATAAACCACTCCGCCCCAGTTGCTCATGGGCGAGGTCACGTAGTCCGTTGCCATAAAGCAGGCGCCGAGGATGACGCCGCCGGTGAGCAGGTTGAAGAGGGGCCCGGTGTATGCGGCGGGATCCACCATATGGAAGATGCCTGCCACGAGGGCCACTGTGGCAAAGATGCTCAGGGTGATCCAAGGCCTGATGACCTTGCGCACCAGCAGATACACCCATCCGGCGAGTAGCGCCAGAGCGGAAATCTCGCCCGCGGAACCGCCGATGTTGTAGAAGAGCGTCTGCAGATTCACCAGTTTATCGGCCTCCAGAGCACCCAGGATGGACACCTGCCCGAGCAGCGTGGCGCCGGAGAATGCATCCACATTGGAGATGAATCCGGCGGGCACCGTCCAGTCGGTCATGTAGGTCGGGAAGGAAACCAGCAGGAACACGCGGCCCACGAGAGCGGGGTTCCAGATGTTCTGCCCGACTCCGCCGAAGCTCATCTTGGCTACCGCGATGGCAACTACCGCACCGATGAACACCACCCACAGGGGGCAGGTCGGCGGAAGGTTCATTGCCAGCAGCATGCCAGTGACGATGGCGGAAAGGTCGCCGGTGGTGGAGGGCTTCTTCATCAGATATTTGGTGATGGCCCATTCCAGCACTACGCAGGATGCGACGCTGATTGCCATGATGGCGATTTCGCTCAGTCCGTAGAACAGGAATGAGACGATAGCCGCCGGGCACAGCGCTATTATCACGTCCAGCATCAGCTTCTTGGTGCTGACGTTGGCATGTATATGGGGGTTGGGTGATACTATCATGGCGATTACTTTTTAGGAGCGCGGGCCCGGATAGCCGCCATCGCCATACCCTTGGCCTGACGCACACGGTCCAGTAGAGGGATATAGGCAGGGCAGCTGTAGAGGCAGCAACCACATTCAATACAATCCTGGGCTGCGTTGGCCTCCAGTGCCTCCACATCGCCGACCTTATAGAGGCGATTCAGCAGGAAAGGCTCCAGCCCCATCGGGCAAGCCTCGGAGCAACGTCCACAGCGGATGCAGAGGGACTCCTGCCCGCGCTTGGTCGACTCTTCGGAAAGATAGAGAATGGAGGATGAACCCTTGACGGTGGCGGCATCGAGGTTGGCGATGGCGCGGCCCATCATGGGACCTCCGCTGATAAGCTTGGCGGCACCCTCCGGCACTCCACCGGCGTACTCCGCGATATAACTCAGCGGCATGCCGATGCGGAAGAGATAGTTGTGCATCTTCTCCACGGGCAGGCAGTTGCCGGTGATGGTCAAAGTATTGGTAATTAGGGGCTTATTCTTCTGCACAGCCTCATATACCGCGAGCGAAGTGGCCACGTTCTGCACCACCGCACCCACGCTGATGGGCAGGCCGCCGGAGCCTACCTCGCGGTGCATCACCGCCTGGATCAGCTGCTTTTCGCCGCCCTGCGGATACTTCTTCTTGAGAGGAAGGATCTCGACCTTATAGGGCAGCTCCGCGACAGCCTTCTGCATGGCCTCGATGGCCTCAGGCTTGTTCTCTTCTATACCGATGACGGTGCGGCATCCGCCGAGCACTTTCTGCATGATGGCAGCGCCCACCACAATCTCCTTCGTGCGCTCCAGCATGATGCGGAAGTCGCTGGTGAGATAGGGCTCGCACTCCGCTCCGTTCAGGATGAGGCATTCTGCCACGCTGCCTGGGGCGGGATTGAGCTTGACGTGAGTGGGGAAGGTGGCACCGCCGAGGCCTACCACGCCGCAGGCCTTGATGCGGTCCAGGATGAACTGGCGGTCTTCGGGAATCTCGGTGACAAGGGTGTCGGAGAGGTCCACTCCCTCGACCCATTCATCTCCCTCCACCGCTATCTCGATGTGGGTGGCATTGTTGCCGGCCAGATCCTTGCGGGGGCCGATGCTCTTGACGGTGCCGGATGCAGGAGAGTGCACGAATGCGGAGATAAATCCGCCGGGTTCGGCTATAACCTGCCCGGTCTTAACCTTGTCGCCGACTGCGACGAGAGGTTTTGCGGGTGCGCCAAGATGCTGAGCCATAGACACATACATAGTCTGCGGCAGAGGCAGCACTTCTATCGCGCAGCCGCGTGCGAGCTTCGCATCGTCCGGATGGACGCCGCCGATGGCAAATGTTATCTTACTCATTGCTTACCTCCTTTTTCCGATTGGCGACTCGGGCCTTGATGCCTTCGCGGTCGAGTTCCTTGGGGAAGTTGACTCCGTGGATGGCACCCGTCGGGCACATCGCCTCGCACTCGCGGCAAAGCTTGCACTTCGCAGGATCGATATACGCCAGATTGTTCTCCAGACTGATAGCCTCGTGGGTGCAGGTCTTCACGCAAATGCCGCAGCCTATGCAGGCATTAGCGCAGGCCTTCTTGGCCGCCGGGCCCTTATCCTCATTGCGGCAAAGCACCGCCTCGCGCATGCCGCGGGGGCCCTTCGGACGCAGTTCGATAAGTTTCTTGGGGCAAGCCTTCACGCAGTTGCCGCAAGCCACACACTTGTTCTCGTCCAGCACCGGCAGGCCGGTGGCAGGATCCATGCTGAGCGCGCCGAACTCGCAGGCATCTACGCAGTCCCCGCAACCCAGGCAGCCGAAGGGGCAGGCAGTGTCCCCGCTATAGAGGGCAGCCTTCACGCGGCAGCTGACGTCGCCGTCGTAAGTGTTGGTCTTGGGGCGCGCCTCGCAGGTGCCGTTGCATCGAAGCACGGCCACCTGGGGTGCCTTTTCCACCATGGCATAGCCGAGAATCTCCGCAACCTTCTTCATCACCTCATTGCCGCCAACAGGGCAGAAATGGGCGCTCAGGTCGGACGCCTTCACGGCAGAATCGGCGAAAGCGTGGCATCCGGCATAGCCGCAGCCACCGCAGTTCGCACCCGGCAGCGTCTTCTCGATCTGCTCGATGCGCGGATCCTCCTCCACCTTGAATTTCTCCGCGATGAAGAAGAGGACCACGGCAAGCACGAGACCGAGCCCCGCCAGGATTACGATAGTCCAGATTACAATTGAATTCATACTTCTTTTATGTAGAAAGAATACTCGTTACGTAGTTTGTCCCGGAAAAGCCAGAGCCCGAGGTAGTAAACTCCAACGGCAGCTATGGCGATGAGCCCGGAGGCGAGCTCCCCCATTCCGGCGTAGTTTAGGCCCAGCAGCACGGCGAGCAGCACCACCAGAGGGATGGCATATGCCAGCCACACTGCCTTGAATCCCATGGAGCGTTTGAGGAACACGCGGACTTCCTGCCCCACGTGCCAGTCCCCCATAGTAGATGGTACGGAGATGGCCTTGTGGGTAGCGTCCAGCGTGCCGCAGAGGGAAGAGGCATGGCATGAAGCGCAAGCGGACTCCGCCACGATCTCTACCGTGATGAAGTCCGTTGCAACGTCCACTATTTTCCCCATGTGGGAGATTTCCGGAACCGCCATAGGCTACTGCTCGAATTCGTTGTTCATTGCAGAAGCCACCGGGCCGGTCTGAGCGTAAAGCACATCGTCCATTTCGAGGAACTTGACGCGCTCGCTCTTGAACACCATGTCGATGTCCCTGGTCTCGCCGTTACGGTGCTTGGCGATGATGATCTGAGTCTTCTCCTTGTCTTCCGGGTTATCGGACAGACCGACGAAGTCCGGACGGTGGATGAAGATGACCATATCGGCATCCTGCTCGATTGAGCCGGATTCGCGGAGGTCGCTCAGCTGAGGTTTGCCCGCGCCGCCGGTGCGCTGCACCGCCTGACGGGAAAGCTGGGAAAGGGCGATGATAGGCACGTCCAACTCCTTCGCAGTGGCTTTCAGGGTGCGGGAGATTGCTGCAACCTCCTGTTCGCGCATGCCCCTGAGTTCTGCCGGGCCCTGCATGAGCTGCAGGTAGTCCACCACGATCAGCCTCACCCCCTTGTTCTTCACCAGGTTCTTGGCCTTGGTGCGGAACTCCATCAGGGGCAGGCCGGGAGTATCGTCGATATAGAGAGGAGCCTTTGCGAGGTCCTTGATCTTATATTCGAGCTGCTCCCACTCGTATTGCTCGAGGCGGATGGCTCCCTTGATCTTATCTGCGCTGAGGCCGGTCTCGCTCACTGCGAGACGCTTGGCCAGCTGGCGCGCGGACATTTCCAGAGAGAAGAACGCCACCGGCATGTGGTGGTCCACCGCGGCATTGCGCGCGATGTTAAGCGAGAAAGCGGTTTTACCCACGGAAGGACGGGCGGCGAGGATGATAAGGTCGCTCGGCTGCCAGCCCTGGGTGATCTGGTCCAGAGTCGGGAAGCCCGAAGGCACCCCGCTGAGGCCGGTCTTGTCCTGGCGGTCCTGGATGTCGGTGATGACCTCGTTGAGCACAGAGCCAATCTCCTGCACATCCTTACGGACATTGTTCTGCACCGCATCATAGACCTTGGACTGAGCCATATCGATGAGGTCGTCCACATCTGCCGAATCGTCGAACGCCTCTTTGAGGATGGCGTAGGATGCAGTGATGAGGTCCCTCTGGATGGTCTTCTGCTTGAGGATCTTGATGTAGTACTCGACGTGTGCGGCGGAACCCACCCTTTCGGAATAGTTCGCCAGCACAACCGATCCGCCCACTGCCTCCAGGTTGCCGAGGGCCTTGAGCTTTTCGCTTACGGTGATGATATCCAGCGAGGTGTGCTCGGTGACGAGCTTGCTCATCGCCTCGAATATCATCTGGTTTTTCTTGTCGTAGAAGCAATCCTTGGTGAGCTCCGCCATGGAAGCGTCCACCACGGAAGGCTCGAGCAGCATAGCACCGAGCACGGCCTCCTCCGCCTCCAGAGCCTGGGGTGGTTTGTTACCTATCTCAAGCCCTAAGGTGTCGATGCTGGCCTGTGCCTTCTTGCGTGTTTTCTGCTCTGCCATTTTGCCTGACTAGATTTCGGGATTGACGATGATGCGGCCGCAGTGCTCGCAGATCACCAGCTTGGTGCCGGATGCGATGTCCACGAGGCGCTGGGGAGTGATGGTGTTGAAGCATCCTCCGCAAGCCTCTCCGTTATAGACGGGGACAACTGCAAGGTGATTGTGGGTGCTGGCCTTGATGCGCTCGTAGGCGCTCATGGTGCGGGCGTCCAGCTTTGCAGCAAGGGCGTCGCGCTTGTCGGTGTAGGTTTTTTCTTCGTCTGCGGTCGAGTTGACAATGGCCGCGAGTTCCTCGTTCTTGGCTGCGAGGTCTTCGTTGCGAACGGAAATACGCTCCTCGTATTCCTCGATCTGCTTCTTGTCTTCTACGATACGCTCCTTTGCTTCGACGATGAACTTGTCCGCGATGCGGAGCAGCAGGTTCTCATTCTCGAGTTCCTTGCTGATGGAATCGTATTCGCGGCTGTTGGCTATGTTCTCGAGCTGAGCCTTGTACTTGTCGATATCTGCCTCATGCTCGGCGATCTTGCCCTTGTTCACCTCGATAGCTGCTTCTTCGCCCTTGATGGCCTCGTTGAGGCGCTCGATCTTGGCCTTGAAGCCCTCGATTTCTGCCTCGAGAGCCGCCACTTCTGCGGGAAGCTCGCCCCTGAGCTGCACGAGTTTGCCGATTTCGTTATCGGCTGCCTGCAGCTGATAGAGAACTTTCAGTTTCTCGGTTACGCTAAGGTCGGAGTCTGCAAAGGTCTTCTGCAGACTTACGAAGGTCTCTCGCTCATCGATGGGGGTCTCGATTTTCTTGACTGTTTTCTTGGTTGCCATATTGTAATTACAAATAATTTACCGGGTTGGCCTTGCCGACATTTTCAGACGCAAGGGCTACAAAGGTAGGAAATTTTTTCCGTATAACGGAAAGCAAAACTTTCACTATTTCAACTTCTGTCTCAAAATGCCCGGCATCCACCACCATGAAGCCTTCCGGGACGAAGAAATAATGATACGAAATATCGCCGCAAATATACATTTGAGCCCCTGCGGCAAGGGCTGCGGGAATCAGCGAAGTGCCGGATCCTCCGCACATCGCAATCCGGCTAACGGGCTCCTTCACCAGAGCGGAAGTGCGCACTACAGGCAGCCCGAAGGCCTTTTTCACCAGGGCGACGGCTTCCTTGGCAGGCAGCGCTTCGGGGAGATCTCCCACCACGCCGAAGCCCACTCCGGGATCTTCCGGGGCCAGCGTGCGGACATTCTTCAGCCCCAGCTTCTGCGCCATCGTCCAGCTCACCCCATCCTGCACCTTATCGGCACTGGTATGAGCGGAATACACCGCCACCCCGGACTTGACCGCCGCGATCACTGCGGCAGCAGCCGGATCTGCGGGATCCAACTTCTTGATAGGATGATAGATAAGAGGATGATGCGTGACAATCATGTCGCATCCCTTCTCCACCGCCTCCTGCACCAGTTCCGGTGTGCAATCGAAGCCCGCCAGCACCCCGTGCACTTCCTGCTCGGGAGAGCCGTACTGAAGCCCCGTGTTGTCGAAATCCGACTGGTACGATGCGGGTGCGAATTCCTCGATCGCAGCTACGATATCCTTTACTTTCATAGCGTCTTGCGGATTTCTGCTAGCTGCTCGCGGATGCTCTTGAGAGACTCCAGAGCACGGACGCGTTTATCGACGGATGCCTTGTTGGCTGCAAGCTGTTTGGCCGCTCCGTCCAGGGTCAGGCCTTGCTCCTTCACCAGCAGGTGGATCTGCTTGAAGGTGTCGATGTCCTCGGCGGTGAAACGGCGGTCGCCGCGGGTGGTGCGGGAGGTCTTGAGATACTTCTCGAAGTAGCCCGACCAGTAGCGCACCAGGGAGACATTCTCTCCCAGGATTTCGGCGGTCTCGCCAATGGTGTAGAACAGTTTACTCATATGTTAGTCCATTGATTGTCTGGTATTTATCGACATGAATAGGAAGTTCGGATACTCGTCCGGTTCAAGCGATCCGAAGAGGTAGTTGACCGGATTGCGATAGACGCCGTCCAGTTTCACCTCGTAGTGCAGGTGCGGGGCGTATGCGCTGCCGGACATTCCGACGGTGGCCATCTTCTTGCCCCTCTTCACGCGCTGTCCCCTCTCCACGAAAATCTCGTCCAGATGCAGGTAGCGCGTCATGTATCCTCCTGCATGAGCGAGAGTTATGGTGTTGCCATCGCCTTTGGAACTGCGCACCACATTCTCCACCACTCCATCCGCGGGAGCAAATACCGGGGAGCCCTGCGGCACTATGATATCCAGGCCGTGATGCACCACCTCCGTCTTGTAGAAGGGGTTTATGCGGAGGCCTTCGGATGCGCCGATCTGCGGGTAGGAAACATCCTTCACGGGGATGCTCATGGGCGGCATCACGAAGCCCTTCTCCCCCATCGTCCGGTAGATCTTCTCGAACGCCGCATCCACCTCGCCGGCGGTCTTCAGGAGAGCATCCGCCTTCTTGGTGGTATAGGTCACTATCTTCCCGTCGGGGATGGTGTCGGCACCGAAGAGGAACTCCAGCGAACCGACGGGATCCACCACCGGGGCCTTGGTGTGGAAGACTTCCTCGTAGATGCGGCCGTCCTTCCAGACCAGGATTTCGAGGGACTCCGAGAGGAGTTCCTGCTTCTCCGGGATGCTCTCGAACACCTTTTCGTAGTGGCGGTTTTCGCGGCGCAGACGCTTTTCGGTGTCGGTGCTGAGCACTAGGGAAAGTATGAGGTAGATGACAATGAAGAGCGATACCGACACCAGGAACACCCTCAGGATAGACCAGAGAACGGTCCATACCGAGCGGGTCACCTTGCGCACCGTTATGGCCGCGGCGTCGAATATGTAGGTCTTCTTGCTCATCGTCCGTGTCCTTTAAGCAGTTCCAGGGTGGATTTGGTCTTGGGACCGGATTCCTCCCTGCGGCGGGTGATCATGGCGATGTATTCCTCCACCGTCATGTCCAGATTCATATAACTGTAGGGGTTGATGGCATTGCCCCTGTAGAGTATTTCGTAGTGGAGATGCGGGCCGGTAGCCTTGCCGGTCTTGCCAACCGCACCGATCTAATCTCCTCGCAACACCTTCATCCCCTTGGCCACGTCGATGCGGCTGAGGTGGGCGTAGCGGGTCTTGTAGCCGAAGCCATGGTCTATGATAATCTCGTTCCCATAGCCCGTGAAGCCATAATTCACCTTCTCCACCACACCGTCGCCAGTCACATACACGGGGTATCCCACGTCCGCGGCGAAATCCTGCCCTGCATGGAAACGAGTGCCACCGTAAACCGGATCCACGCGGTATCCGAAGGGGCTCGCCATGCGGTAAGATCCTCTCTTGGGGAGGATGGGCGGCACTGCCGGGATGTGGGAAACCATATCGCCGGCGTTGATGGCTATGCCGTAAACCTCGTCGAGGGCCATGGTCTGAACATAGGCACGCTTGGTGAGTGCATCCAGGCGCTTCGTGACTTTATCCGCCTCGGGATCGGTCTTGGCTTCCTTCACCTCTTCGGGAATCACGTTGAGGCCGAAGATCGAGCGATACACGAAGTCGTCGCGTTCCTCGATTCCGTTCAGCGTTACTTCGCAAATGTCCATCTGGCGCTCTGCAAGGGCGATTTTGGATTGCCAAACCGCATTTTCTTTCTTCAGCCGCGCCGTTTTGGGAAGATCCCATCCGAGCACGTCCGTGTAGAGCCAGAAATACAGTATGCAGAGACCGATAACCGATACCACTATAAGTATATTGCGTAAATGCCGGACGTAGCGGGGTTCTTCGCGAACCTCGTACTGCAGTGTAATCGGGTTGAATACGTATCTCGGCATTATACAAACTTGCAGTTTTCAATATCTCTGAATCCGCGGAGGAATGCATCGGCCGCCATGCGCTTCTTTCCGGCCAGCTGAAGTTCCTTCACTTCCAGCCAGCCGTCGCCGGTCTTCACACACAAAGCCTTCCCATCCGCCAGCACCACCGTTCCGGGCAGGCCACTGTCATTCAGCGACTTGGCTGCCACGGCGAAGATTTTAACATCCGTGGCTTTGCCATCGCAAACGAGCGTAGTCCAGGCGGAAGGATAAGGATTCAAACCACGCACGAAATTCCGGATCGCCTCGGTGCGGCGGCTCCAGTCGATGCGTGTATTCTCCTTCGTCAGCTTCGGCGCAGGCTTCAGCACCTCCGACCCCTGGATGAAGGACCTCTGCACACGCGTCTCTACAGTATGCTGGAAGATACCCTCGGTGGTCTCCACCACCAGCTTTGCACCCACCTCCATCAAACGGTTGTGCAGATCCCCGGCCGTATCTTCCGGATCGATTCGCACCTCGTGGCGGAGGATGATGCCGCCGGTATCTATATCCTTATCTATCATGAAGGTAGTCACGCCGGAAATACGCTCCCCGTTAATCACCGCCCAGTTGATAGGTGCGGCACCGCGGTACTGTGGCAGAAGGGCGGCATGCAGGTTGAACGTGCCGAGCTTCGGCATCCCCCAGACCTCCTCCGGCAGCATGCGGAACGCCACCACCACGAAGAGATCCGCCTTCCACTCGGCAAGCGCCGACAAGAACTCGGGATCCTTCAGCTTGACCGGCTGCAACACCGGCAGGCCGTGCTCTACGGCATATTTCTTGACCGCGCTCTCGTGCACCTCCAGACCGCGTCCGCTGGGTTTATCCGCCACCGTCACAACGCCCACGACCTTGTAGCGGGCCTTGATCAGGGCATCCAGCGAAGCCACCGCGAATTCAGGGGTACCCATGAATACGATGCGCTTCGGGCGGAAGAGGCGGGCCACCTGGCTCTTGAGTTTGCGCCAGTGGTTCAGCAGCGAATCGTTGCTGAAGAGGGTTGCGTCCTTGATGGCGCGGGAAGTCAGATAGGCCCCTATGGGGCCGAGCACCAACGCAGATATAAACGTGCCCAAAGGAGCGCCGACGGCACCGTCGCGGGCAAGCTTGATGCCGGTGATATCCACCACCCAGTAGAGCACGAAGAAGAGCACCGAGATGATGGCGCTGACTCCGAGCGCACCCTTGCGAACGAATGCACCCAGAGGGGCTCCGATGAAGAACAGCAACAGGCACGCGAGCGCCTGCGCGAACTTCTTAAGTAGTTCTATGTTGGTGCGGCGGAGGTAGAAATAATACTCATAAACCTCACTGCCGTAAGACAGCAGACTGCCCTGCATGCGCTCGGCATTGTCCGCCGCCTTTTCATAGGCACGTTTCTTGGCCGCGACCTTATCCCATTTGAGATATTTAGGGTCTTCGAAGTAGTTCTTGTACTTGGCGCGCTCCTGGATTTTGGCAGTATCCAGCTGATCCTTCATGGAGAAGGTGCCGTACTGGGAAATCGATGTGTAACGGGACTCGCGGGCAGTTGTCGCCAGCCTCTCCAGAGAGTCTTTCTGAGACTTGAGCTGCCCCATGCGCATGGCTTTAACCTGGTCTCCGAAGCGGCTGCTGTCGGACTTCTGGAAGCTGTAGTTCTTGAGCGGGATGATCAGTTCCTGACGGTCGAAGCGGATGCGCTGGAGCTCCAGGGTGGTGTCTCTGTAGCGGCGGGTATTGGTCTCCTGATAATTGGATCCGTTGAAGAGAGTGAAGGTGAGATAGTCCTTATTCTTACTCATCTTCATCATCGCGGAATCCGCCAGGGAAAGGGATGTATTGCCCTTATTGGAAGTGTGGTCATAAACCATCACCCCGTGCATCATCCCGTTCTCGTCCTGAGTTTCGGTGCGCAGCACGTAGCCGTCGATGCCGTCGTAGAAGGTGCCTGCGGGGATCTTGATTTCGTTCTTGGTGCGACCGATATCATCCCGGAGGGTGTAGATTTCATTCCAGGCGATAGGCACCAGATTGTTGCCCACATAGAAGGCGCCGATGCTGATCACGAGGGATGCTATCATCAGCGGCAGCATCACTCGCGCCAGCGACACGCCGGAACTCTTGATGGCCATCAGCTCGTTGTGGTCTCCCATCTGGCCCAGAACCATCATGGAAGATAGCAGGGTGGCCAGCGGAAGGGCCAGGGGCAGGATGGTACATCCGCCCAGGAGCATGAACTCCAGCACCACTCCCAGGCCGAGGCCCTTACCCACAAGCTCGTCTATATACACCCAGAGGAATTGCATCATCAGGATGAATATGACTATCACCAGGATCGCTATGAACGGTCCTATGAATGCTGTGAGTATGAAGCGGTCGAGCTTTTTCAAATCTTCTCAATCATTTTGTCGAGGGCAGCTGACAGACCTGCAATATCCTTGCCGCCAGCAGTTGCGAGGCCGGGCTGGCCGCCACCTCCGCCCTGAATAAGTTTAGCTGCTTCGCGGATGTCCGCGCCAGCATTCTTGCCAGCCTCCACCAAATCCTGCGAATACATCAGCAGAAGCTGGGGTTTGCCGCCGCTTTCGAAGGCGGCTGCAATCACGAGGTTGGTGGCTTCTTTCTGCAGCATTGTGGCCGCATCGCGAAGCATGGTAAGATCCCGGGACTCGTTGATTTTCACCACGTTATGTCCGTTGATCACCACCGCGTGCTCCAGCAGTCCCTTCTTGAGCTGCATGGTCTTTTCTTTCGCGATTTCGGCAATCTGCTTCTTGTATCCTTCGTTCTCTTCTATCATCTTGCGGATGGCATCGTTGAGGCCGGGGGCGTTGTTGAACATCGCACGGGCGGTCTTCACCATCTCCTGGAGGACGTTGACCACATTCTCCGCCTCCACACCGGTGACTGCCTCGATGCGGCGGATGCCTGCGGCGATGGCAGATTCGGATGTGATCTTGAAGAGGCCGATGCGCCCGGTTGCGGATGTATGGCAGCCGCCGCAGAGCTCCACGCTGGGTCCGAATTTGACCACGCGCACCCGGTCGCCGTACTTCTCGCCGAAGAGGGCGATGGCGCCCATAGCGTTGGCTTCTTCCATGGTGGCTTCGCGAGTTTCCTCAAGAGGGAAGTTGCTGCGTATCAGCTCGTTAACTCGAGCCTCAACAGCGTGGATCTGCTCGTCGGAGAGCTTCTCGAAGTGAGAGAAATCGAAGCGGAAATACTTGTCGCAAACGAACGATCCCTTCTGCTCCACATGAGTGCCAACGATCTCGCGCAGTGCACGGTCCAGCAGGTGGGTGCAGGTGTGATTGTTGGCTATGCGCTGCCTGCGGGCGGCATCCACTTTGAGGGTGAAAGCACCTTCAGGATTGGCGGGCAGACGGTCCGCGATATGGATGGTGAGGTTGTTCTCCTTGACGGTGTTGAGAATCTTGATTTCCTCTCCGTCGGAGGCGATGGCAACGCCGGTATCGCCGACTTCGCCGCCCATCTCTCCGTAGAAAGGAGTGGAGCTGAACACCAGCTGAAGCATCTCTTTGTTCTTCTGCACCACCTTGCGGCTCTTCAGCAGCAGCACTCCGGACTGCTCCACGGTGTCGTAGCCGGTGAACTGCACATCCTCGCCTTCGTTGTAGACGGTCCAGTCGCCAAATTCATTGGCGGTGGCGTTACGGGCGCGCTCCTTCTGTTTGCCGAGCTCCACCTGGAAGCCTTCCAGATCCACCTTGTATCCCTTCTCGCCCGCGATTAGTTCGGTGAGGTCGATGGGGAATCCGAAGGTGTCGTAGAGCACGAACGCGTCGGTGCCGGGCAGCACCTTGGTGGCGGCATTCTTCGCCATATAATCGTCCAGAAGCTTGATTCCGCGGTCCAGAGTGCGCAGGAATGCGAGTTCCTCTTCGCGGATGACGTTCTCTATCAGCTTCTGCTGGGCCTTCAGCTCGGGGTAGGCCTCTCCCATCTCCTCGATCAGCTGGGGAACCAGCCGGCAGAGGAAGGGCTCGGTGAAGCCGAGGAAGGTGTAGCCGTAGCGCACTGCACGGCGCAGGATGCGGCGGATGACATAGCCAGCCTTGACGTTGGAAGGCAGCTGGCCGTCGGCGATGCTGAAGGAGATGGCGCGGATGTGGTCTGCGATGACGCGCATTGCCACGTCGGTCTCATTGCTTTCGCCGTATTTATGGCCGGAGAGCTCGCCGATCTTGGAAAGAAGGCCGGTGAAAACGTCCGAATCGTAGTTGCTGTTCTTGCCCTGAAGCACGGCGCAGAGGCGCTCGAAGCCCATTCCGGTGTCGATGTTCTTGGCGGGCAGAGGCTCCAGATGGCCGTCCGCCTTGCGCTCGAACTGCATGAACACCAGGTTCCAGATCTCTATCACGTGAGGATCGCTCTTGTTCACAAGGTCCTTTCCGGGCACTCCGCTGGCCTTTTCTTCGGGGGTGCGGATGTCGATGTGGATCTCGGAGCAGGGGCCGCAGGGGCCGGTTTCTCCCATCTCCCAGAAGTTATCGTGCTTGTTGCCAAGCAGGATGCGCTCCGCGGGGAGATGCTTGAGCCAGGCTTCGCGGGCCTCGGTGTCGAGCTCGGTGCCATCCTCGGCGCTGCCCTCGAACACGGTTGCATAAAGGAGTTCGGGGTTGATGCCGTAAACTCCGGTCAGGAGCTCCCATGCCCAGTCGATGGCTTCGGTCTTGAAGTAATCCCCGAAGCTCCAGTTGCCGAGCATCTCGAACATTGTATGGTGATAGGTATCGTGACCGACTTCTTCGAGGTCATTGTGTTTTCCGCTGACTCTGAGGCACTTCTGGCTGTCGGTAGCCCGCTTCATTTTGGGGGTTGCGTTGCCGAGAAAGATGTCTTTGAACTGATTCATGCCGGCGTTCGTGAACATCAGCGTCGGATCGTTCTTTACCACCATCGGAGCGGATGGCACTACGACGTGCCCTTTCGACTCGAAAAAGTCCAGAAATTTTTTACGTATTTCCTTGGAAGTCATCATAATATAAAGCTGCATCTAAAGTAATAACCTGCAAAGATACTGCTTTTTTTGGATATATGGTCTAAGGGTCGCCCTCATGTACGCGCAATTAAGAAAATAGGACGCGCGCGCGAAGAGTTTTTAAAATTTTTTTGGAATTGTTATTTATTTTTCCGAACTTGCCGGCTCAAATTGCGCTTATTGGACCCTGTCCAAAATGCACCTGATTTGATAACTAGTATAGTTAGTATAGTTTTTATTGTTTAATTTAAAGAATGGCTTATGAGAAAATTTAAGCTCTTTATCACCTCTTTAATGCTCTTTGCAAGCGTTCTCGCAACTGCACAGAACATTACTGTCAAAGGTGTTGTCACCGATGCTTCCGGAGCTCCGATTCCGGGTGCCGGCGTCGTTGTACAAGGGACCACCAAGGGTGTAGCCACTGGTCTTGACGGTGAATATACCATCTCGGTTCCCGGAAATGCAACACTCGTTTTCTCTTCCGTGGGTTATGAGACTCAGATCATCCCGGTCGAGAAGAAATCGGTTATCAACGTGGTTCTGGCCGACGACTCTCAGTTGCTGGACGAGACCATCGTGGTTGCCTTCGGTACCACTACCAAGGAGGCTTTCACAGGTTCCGCTTCCGTTCTGAAAGCCGATGACATCCAGAAACGCCAGACGACGAACATCGCCAACGCGCTTGTCGGTTCCGTCGCCGGTCTCCAGATGAGGGGATCATCCGGTGCTCCTGGTGCAGGCAGTGGTTCCATCAACATCCGCGGTATTTCCTCCCTCTATGCAGGAACCGACCCGCTGGTTATCGTTGACGGCGCTCCTTACACCGCATCGCTTTCCAACATTCCTCAGAGCGACATTGAGTCCGTGACCGTCCTTAAGGACGCCGCCTCTGCTGCTCTGTACGGCGCTCGTGGTGCTTCCGGTGTTATCATCGTCACCACCAAGAAGGGCCGCACCAACGATGCAGTTGTCAACCTCGACGTTAAATGGGGTGTCAACTCCCGTTCAATTCCTGACTATGACTTCATCACCGATCCCGGTGAATACTACGAAGCATACTATGCCCAGTTGTACAATCTGTACTTCTATGGACAGGGCAAGACCTCCGCACAGGCCAACCTGGACGCCAACACCAAGATGCTCGCAGACCTCAAATATCAGGTCTACACCATCCCTGCAGGCGAACAGCTGATCGGCACCGACGGCAAGCTCAATCCTAACGCCACCCTCGGTTACAAGATGACTTCCGGTGGTGAGGATTACTGGTTCCAGCCCGACAACTGGACTGACCTCGCCTACAAGAAGGCCCTCCGTAAGGAGTATGTGGCCAGCGTTTCCGGCGGCACCGAGAAGTCTTCCTACTATGCTAGCTTGAGCTACCTCAACGAAGACGGTGTCATCCAGTATTCCGGATACGAGCGTGTCAGCGCCCGCCTCAAGGCCGACTACCAGGCAAAGAAGTGGTTGAAGCTCGGTGCAAACGTAGGTTTTGTGAATTCCCTGCAGACTTCCAACCCTAACATGGGCACCTCTCTCGGTTCCACCAACCTGATGTACTACACTTCCCACATCGCACCTATCTATCCTGTATACGTTTATGTGCTCGATGCAAACGGCAACCCTGTCGTTCGTACCGATGACAACGGCAATCCTCAGTACGACTACGGTGTGGCAGGTTCCGACTATCCTGTGAACCGTGCATTCCTGCAGACCGGTAACCCTATCGGCAGCAACAGGTACAATGTGGATAAGAGCGCCGGAAACCAGATGAACGGCAACTTCGTGGCCGACTTCACCATTTCCGACCACCTCTCCGCAAACATCACTTCCACCGTCATTTGGGGTTCCACTCGTTATTCCCACTACGACAACTCCCTGTACGGACCTAAGGTCAGTGTGAACGGCCAGCTCTACAAGAGCGCTTCCACCACCATCCGTACCAACAATATCCAGAGCCTCACCTATGTGAACCAGATCGGTGACTTCAACGTCAACGTCATCGCCGGTCACGAATGGTACGACACCAACAGCACCAGCCTCTACGCAGAAGGCCAGGGTCTCTACAGCCCCCAAATTCTCGAACTCAACGCTGCTGCTAACACTCAGTACGATTCCGGTTCCAGCTCCTCTGAATACAATGTGGAAGGTTACTTCGCAAGTGCTCAGTTCAACTACGCACAGAAGTACTATGCTTCCGCTTCCTTCCGTCGTGATGCAACCTCCTACTTCGATAAGGATCACCGCTGGGGTAACTTCTGGTCCCTGGGTGCAGCCTGGATCGTGAACAAGGAGGCGTTCTTCTCCAACATCTCCGCTATCGATATCCTCAAGATCAAGGCCTCCATCGGCCAGCAGGGTAACGATGATATCGGAGCATGGGCATACACCGACCTTTACACCCTTTCCAAGACCGGTACCTACACCATGGCACCTTCCTTCGCCCGTATCGGTAACAAGGACATCTCTTGGGAAACCACTACCAACCGCAACATCGGTGCAGAGTTCAGCCTCTACAGGGGACGCCTCTCCGGTAGCATCGACTACTACTCCAAGATCTCCGACGGTCAGCTCTTCTGGCTCTCCGTTGCCGAATCCATCGGTTCCCGCGGTTACTATGGTAACATGGGTAAGATCCGCAACAACGGTATCGAACTTGTTTTGAACGCAGACCTCGTCCGTACCAAGGACTTCACCTGGTCCGCCAGCTTCAATATCGCAAGCAACAAGGACAAGATCCTCGAACTCCCTGAGAGCAAGAAGATCGAAGGCACCAAGGGCTTCACCGAAAGCAGCCTCTGGCTCGAAGAGGGTGGCTCCATGTACAGCGCCTTCCGTCATGTGTTTGCAGGTCTGGACGAGAATGGTCAGGCTCTCTACTGGGTCGATGACGACCTCAAAGGAGCTGTCAACCGTCCTGGTAGCAAGTATTCCTCCACCACCACCAATCCTAACGTAGCATCCTTCTACAATGTCGGAAGCATGCTGCCTAAGGCATTCGGCGGTCTCTCCACTTCTATCCGCTTCAAGGGATTCGATGCAAGCGCTTCCTTCGACTATCAGATCGGTGGTAAGATCTTCGATTCCGGATATCAGGGATACATGGAGCCTTGCTACACTTCTTCCGATGCAGGTTCTACCTTCCACAAGGATTGGTACAGGTCCTGGAGCCCGGACAACACCAGCAGTAATATTCCTCGTTGGTGGTATGGCGACCAGTTCACTGCCGCATCATCCGACCGCTTCCTCGTGAACGCAAGCTACTTCAACTTCCAGTCCTTCTCCGTTGGTTACACTCTTCCTGAGAAGACCACCAAGAAGCTTGGCATTTCGAAGGTTCGTTTCTACGCCATGGGTGAAAACCTCAAGTTCTGGTCTGCCCGCAAGGGTCTGGATCCCAGGTACTCCTACACCGGCAACACCTATGTTTCCGTCTATTCTCCTGTCCGCACCATTTCGGGCGGTGTTCAGTTGACCTTCTAATTTAAAGGAGATACGAATATGAAAGCATTATATAAAATCAGTCTGCTCATAGCAGTTGTCATGTTTATGGCCAGCTCCTGCATCAAGGAGGTTGACCCCCAGACTTCTACCATTACCGAAGCGCAGGCTTTGAACGCTCCCGGTGCATTCCAGGGTTTCGTGGATGCAATTACCGGCCAGCTCGTAGGTGAATTCACCTATTCCGGTTCCAACCAGTATCCTTGGGACTACGGTTATCCTTCCTTCTACATCATGTGGGATGTGATGGGTCAGGATATCGTCCCTCAGGATGGTGGTAGCGAATGGTATTCTACATGGTACCAGTGCGGCACGGGCCTTGGCCCCGGCTATGCCGTCTGCCAGCTCCCCTGGACATATTACTACAAGTGGATCAAGAACTGCAACACCGTTCTTAGTGTAGCAGGTGAGGATCCCATCGAAAGCCAGAAGCACGGTGCCGGTATTGCACACGCAATGCGCGCCATGTTCTACATGGATCTTGCCCGCATGTTCTCCGAGAAGAGCTATGCAGCCGACAAGAATTCTCCTACCGTTCCTATCGTAGACGAGAAGACCACTCCTACTATCGCATGTAACAACCCTCGTGCAACCAACGAAAAGATCTGGAGCTTCATTCTCGAGGACCTCGACGCAGCAGAGACTCTGCTCTCCGGCTTTATCCGTCCCAACAAGTACGTTCCCGACACCACCGTGGTTTACGGCCTCAAGGCACGTGCTTATCTCGAGACCGAGGATTGGGTTAATGCAGCCAACTATGCAAAGAAGGCACAGAATGGCTACACCATTCTCACCAAGGAGCAGTATCTTTCCAAGACCGACGGCTTCAACACTCCTAACGATGCATGGATGTTCGGCCTGACCTTCAAGTCCAGCGATCCTAACATTCTTGCTAACGACGCCGACTCTTGCTGGGGTTCCCAGATGATCCCCGAGGTTAGTGCTTCAGGTTGCGGCTATGCTGCCAACTATGTGGGTCCCAAGCGTATCGACGCTCACCTCTACAGCACCATCCCCGCTACTGACTTCAGGAAGATGTGCTTCCTCGATCCTGCTCTCGATGCAATGAGCCCGACCGATGCTCTCACCGCCCTTGCAGCATATACCGACGATCCCGCCGGTGTTTACAAGACTGGTATCACCATCAGTGAAAGTGGCGACCTCGCACATATCGCTCTCAAGTTCCGTCCTAAGAACGGTGAGCACGCCGACCAGTATGCCGCATTCTGCGTTGCAGTTCCTATCATGCGCGTTGAGGAAATGTACCTCATCGAGGCAGAGGCCACCGGTATGCAGGCTGGCAAGGAAGCCGAAGGTATCGCTCTCCTTACCGCATTTGCTAAGACCCGTGATGCAAGCTACACCTACGGAACTCATAACGATATGTACTTCAACTCTGCAACTCCTGCATTCCAGAACGAGTGCTGGTGGCAGCGCCGCGTTGAGCTTTGGGGCGAAGGTTTCGCAACCAAGGACATCAAGCGTCTGAACAAGGGTATCATCCGCAGCTATGCAGGTACCAATCATATCGACACTTTCCAGTGGAATTCCGAAGTTCCTCCGCAGTGGATGACTCTCTGCTTCGTAGGCACCGAGGCTAACTACAACGTTGCTCTGGTCCAGAACACCGTTCCTGAACCCCTCGACGGAAATTCACAGCCCTTTGTTTGGTAATTTAAAAGACAGGTTTATATGAAAAAATTAGCATATATTCTTAGCGTTGCCCTGCTCGGTATCTTTGCTGCTTCTTGCACGGAGCAGGAAGGCACTGTGCCCGGTAGCGATGGTCAGCCCAAAGTGACCATCTTCCAGTACACTCCTTCTGCGGAGTACAACGCCGATGAGGATGTCAGCATCCGTATCGTAAAGAACAAGCAGACCACCTCCGCCAAGTATCTTGTCGAGCTTACCAAGGATAAGGAAGCCGCTATCGAGGCAGATGGTGAGAAGGCTTACATCGAAAAGGTTCTCGCAAATGGTACCGATATTACCTTCTCCGATGAAGGCACATTCGATGTCCTGCTGACCGGCCTTGCCAACTTCTACGACATTACCGTAGTGGCTGTCAACGGCAGCAAGAAGGAGCTCTGCTCCAGCACCTTTGAAGGTCTGGCGTGGAAACCCGGAATCAAGGGTGTTTATACCATCTATAACGGCAATATCCGCGGTTTGACCGCCGGTGGCGATGCTGGTCAGGTAACTGAACTTCAGCAGTGCGAAAGCGACGAAAAGCTCTTCCGCTTCAAAGATCTTTACGGAGCCGGCAAGAGTTTGAAGATCAAGGTGACAGATGATGATCCTGTAGACACTGGAACTTATGGTCTTATCCGCTACTTCCGTGTTGCAAGGCAGTCCACATCTCTCGTCCATGCTACTTATGGCCCGGTTGACGTTCTTGACTTCGGTTATGATCTCGGCGATAACTATTTCTATGATGGCGGTTATAACTGCTACAAGTACGATGATGACGGTTATTGCGTACTGAATCTCCGTTATCGTGTTTCTGCTGGAGCATTCAACTCCATGGTCGACGTATTTGAGCCTGACCTGTAGTCTCTAAACATTGTTTAATTATTCCGGGCTGTCTGTTTTATACACCGGCCCGGAATTTTTCTTATAATTATGAAGCATTTTGGTTTTATTATCGCCATCCCGGTGTTGCTATTCATTGCCGGATGTGGCGGACCGAAGGAGGATCCCACTCCGGAGGTTCTGAAAATCAGCCCTGCAAGAGTGACTTCCGAACCAGGAAACGGGCATGAAATACAGTTCAAAGTTACTTGCGACAAAGCATTTGAATCTGCCATAGATAATGCTCCGTGGGCCACTATTTCTTCCAGCACGGAGGATGGTAATGGCTCGACGATAATTAAAATCATGCTTTCCGCCAACATCACAGAAGAGGAGCGGAGCGGCAAGCTGGTCATCACGGCTGGCAAGAAAAGTATTGAAGGCGGTTTTTCTCAGCTGCCCGCTTCCAAACTGTTCCCTACCAAGGCGATCACGCTCAAGGACACCAACCCCGAGACTCTTTCCGTAAGGCTTCCGGACAACTGGACAATCAGTTGCGAAGACACTAACGGAAAACCTGTCACCTGGTTCACCGCCACCCCCAGCGAGGGTCAGGCGAACATCATGGCCAGCGTGGTGTTCCAGGCCGACCTTCCGAATTTCGGAGAGGAAACGCTTAACGGAATCGCCGTGATAAAATGCGGGGACCTTGTATTCAAGGTCACTGTCACTCAGGAGGTCAGCACCATCCTCGGCAAAACCTACGGCCTTTTCAACTACGACAAGAAAGGCACCAACATCGCTTACGAACCGTTGGCGCATCAGGTGTCCGTGCTTAGGAGAACTGATGGCACCCAGGACTTCCGCATGATTGCCCCCGGGCAGAATAAATTCCTGCTCGTGCGCGGCCTTCCTGCCAACCTCAAAGCCGGAGACTCTGTCTCGTTCACTCTGTTCCAGAACTGGACTAAAAACCTCGAGTATACAAGTCAGGTCAATGCTCAGGTTTACAGAGTCGACGATAAAATGATCTGGATTCTCGACGGAGACGTCTGCTATGTGGTAATGAAATAAGGAGGAATGGCTATGAAAAGAATACTTTCCACTTTGGTATTGGCCTTCGCATTTTGCGTCATGTCATATGCCGTGCCGGCATACCCCTGGCCTATTAAATACCGCCAGCCGGACGGAAGCGTGGTCACTATCCAGATGCATGGCGACGAGTTCTACCACTACACCACAATGGGCGGCAAAGTCGTAGCCAGAGGCAAAGACGGTTTTTACCATGCTGCCAAGCTCCCCGCACGCGGCACATCTTCCATAAAGAGAGTCCGCACCGCCAACCCCAACTTGCGCGCAGGTTCTGCCGGCAAAGAATCATCCATCACCATGGGGCAGAAGCGATTCCTCATCATCCTCGTAGAATTCCAGGATCTGGAGTTCACGGTCGAGAATGCCCACGATGCTTTCTATGCGATGCTGAACGAAAGCGGCTATTCTGCAAACGGCGGCACCGGCTCGGTGCATGACTACTATTACGAGAATTCCACCGGGCAGTTCGACCCCATCTATGATGTGGTCGGGCCCGTCAAATTGTCTAAAGGCTTTGCAGAATACGGCGGCAACGACGATGAAGGCCACGATCTGGATCCCCGTGGCGCATTCTCTGAAGCCTGCAAAATCGCCCACGAACAGGGGCTTGTAAACTTCGCACAATACGACAACGATAAAGACGGTTACGTCGATAACGTTTTCTTCTATTATGCCGGCCACAACGAAGCTGAAGCCGGTGGAGAGGATACCATCTGGCCTCACGCCAGTGGACTGAATCCCAGGGAAAACGGCTATGACGGAGTCAAGGTCTATTCTTATGCCTGCACTTCCGAGTACAGAGGATCTTCCGGCACCAACATGGCCGGTATAGGCACCTTCTGCCACGAATTCGGGCACGTGCTCGGCCTGCCGGACTTCTATGATATCGATTACGAAAAGAACGGATCAGCCAATACCGTTTACATATTCTCGCTGATGTGCAGCGGAAACTACAACAATAATGGACGCACTCCCCCCTACCTCGGCATACTTGAAAGGTGGATGCTGGGATGGGCCGATATTCCCTGGTGGGACGAACCCGGAGCTAAAACACTGAAGCCGGTTCACCAGAATTCGGGAGCCATGACCAGGACCTCTGTCGAGGACGAGTTCTTCCTCTATGAAGTGCGCGACGGCAGTGGCTGGGATTCCGCCATCAAGGCGCGTTCCTCCGACGCATTCGTGCATGGGCTTATCGCTTATCATGTGGACATGTCGACAAACATGGTAGTGGACGCAGGGATAGCCAGAAATCTTTGGTCAAGCAACACCCTGAACGCCTACGAGGTTCACCCCTGCTATTACATGGTTCTCCCCAAGAACTCCTGGAGCAATTACAATGACATGCTGTATCCCGGAAGTACCGGGACGGACTATTTCGAGGGCACAGACTGGGCTGCCATCAGATCGAGATATGTCCTTTCCAACATTCAATATTCCGAAGGCAATGTTACATTGAACCTGGAAGTGCCCAATTCCCTGCTAGTGATCGGTAAGGTGATTGATTCCAACGGAGACCCTCTTTCCGGCGTACTCGTGGAAGCCGCGGTGGAGACTGATTCCGGTGTCCAGGCCCTCAAGAAGAATCGTTTCGTCAGCCTGAAAGAACTCCGGTCGGTCTCCAGATATTCAACATATTCCCAGCAGGATGGCACCTACGTGCTTGAAGTTCCTGGCACCGGAACCAGAACTCTCGAGCTAATCTGGAGCAAGGAAATGTTCACTACCGAGCATCGAACCATAACCGTGAGCGGAGGCGCCTCCAGGCAGGATGTCCAGATGTTTAATTACTCGGAGGGCAAACCTGCCACTCTTTCGAAGAACTCCGGGGCTTCCGGCTATTCAATCGGGTTCTCCCAGCAGGCCGACACCTACTCGGCCACCCTTGCAACCCTGTTTTATGCCGATGAACTCCAGCCTTATGTCGGATACAACATCGATAACATCTCTTTCGTGATGAACGGCTCCGGCGAGGCACCGGCACAGGTGGACGTGTTCGTCGACTTTAACGGTGAACGGGTATACACCAAGACCGTCACCTCCCCCGTTTACAAGAAAAAGCAGACTATCGACATCTCCGATGCCGGCCTTACCATCCCCGAAGGGAAAGGTGTGTTCATTGGATATGCTGTAAAGGATATCAAGGAGCAATACTGGATGGCTATCGATGGCGAGAGCGCAGTACCAGGCGGCGGACTGATAAGAAGCGGATTCCAGACTGAGGGAAGCAATGAATGGCAGAGTGTGTCGTATAACTTCATCATCGACGCGGGGCTCACCCAGGCGATTTCTCCCTTTGCCAGCCTTGGCATCAGGGTGATAAGCGCTTCTGCCGATGGGAAATATGCCAGCGGCAGCACCTTCCCGCTCACCTTTATAGACAACTATATCAACGGAGTTCCGGATTCAGTAGCATGGTATTACGACGGTCAGCCAGTTTCCGGCGAGGCCATAACCTTGTCCGCCTCCGGCCAACACACCGTCAAAGCCATCGTAACCTACGCCAACGGCAACATCGAAGAACTCGAGCAGGTTATAGAAGTTCTGTAGCATGTCCCGGTTCTTACCCATCCTTGCCCTCTTCTCTCTGGCAGCCTGCGTTGAAACTATCGACATGAGCCCGGCTGAAGAGGGCATTGGTGTATATTGCATCCTGGAAAAAGGGGATAAACAAACCCTGAAACTTTCCCGGATTGCCGGGGGTATGGGGGTAGGAGACCTGCCGATTGAAAATGCAAAGGCATGGATATTACGAAACAGGGACACTTTCCGTTTCGTCCATGTGGGTAACGGCATTTATGAAACCGTCCTTGCACCCCAGCATGGTTACCTGTACCGGCTCGAGATAGAAGCCCTCGGCCAAAAAGCATGGGCGGAAACCATGTTTCCTGAGAATCTGGAAATCACGGGAATATGGTGCAGATCTGATTGGAAAGCACCTTGGTTTGCGGTATATAAGTATTTGGAACGAAAACCATACGAGCATTCGTGTAATATTGTTTTATTTAGTGGTGTCCCGGATGATGGCTCTTCTATTTGGACCAATCATTCCGGAGCCGATGCCGTTTCATTAAGTGATCACTATTTCTCGTCAGATGATATTTATTGGCATGTTGAACATACCACTCATTCATCTGTAGGAGTTGTTTCGCCATTTGAGGGAAAGCGCGTAAAAGGAGGCCGTGGCTATAAACAGATGGTTATCATCCGGCATGACGGGAACTATTCCTGTGGTATTTCACATAATGAACTAGAAGAATATGGTTTAAATACGGACAAGGCATTTATCGTGTCTCCTCCGGATAAAGATGGCAGTTCATGGGCGGCTGCTTTCGTGTCCGACTCTTATGCAGATTATTTACGGTACTGCAAAAAACGGGAGAAGAATAACAATGACCTGTTGTCCAGCATGTTCGACCGTGAATCTGTCAACAATATCAATGGCGGGCACGGCGTATTTGGGGCGACTTACACTCAATACTATATAACTGGACGATAGCATCGGTTATTTTTATTCGATTATAAACGGTGAAGTCTTTCCAATACATATATGCAGCGTTCCTTGCATCGTTGACCATTTGTGGAATTCCTCTTTCCGCACAAGATGTGCGGGACACATTGAGGGAATCAACTATAACGGAATCGTTGATGCTCAAGGTAGAACCGGGGCGCCACAATCTCAACCATGCTTCTATAGGCCGCACGGTAAGTGCAATTGGAGAAAAGGATGCTGTTAAGTACGTGCAGACGCTTCCGGGCATATCCATGGGAATCGAAGGCGGCAACGCGTATTTTGCCCGCGGAGGTAACCTTGGGGGCAACATGCTCACGTTAGATGACATCCCGGTTTACGGGTCGGGACATCTCTTCGGGCTCACATCCGTGTACTCTCCAGAGATTGTAGACAACATCGACATTGCAATCGGCGGTTTTTCTTCCGATGAAGACAACCTTACCGCATCCCACGTACGGGTTAAAACGACGGACGAGTTTTTCAATTCTCTGAAAGGGAATGCATCTGCAAGCAGTTTTATGCTTGGAGGGAGCGCCGGCAAAAGAATTCTAGACAATAATACAAGCCTGTTCGCGGCAGCCCGCATTTCTCCGGCTCAGCTTGAATGGTATGCCCTGAAGGGCCTTGCCTCCTCTGAACTGAAGGACCTTTCAACCGGAGTATACGACATATTCTTGAAGATGTCTACCGTGAAGGATGCCAATACGAAGAATTACCTGTCTTTCTTCAACAGCCTGGATGCATACAGGTATTCGTATGGCTCCGCGACCGACAATTCCGCCCGCTGGGCGAACCTGATCCTCAACTGGTGGAGGGAGAGAACCTATAAAGACGGCTCGAAGGACACTCGTGGGCTGTCGTTTAACCGCTATTCCGGGATGCAGGCATCATATGTCAACGACGACACCGAAAACGCCCTGGCCATACGCAGCGCCCTGGATGAGCTAGAGTACCGCATTTTGATAGAGAAACGTTTGAGCAGAAGAAAGAGCGTTTCCCGCGGTGCGAAGATACGACTCGACCGGTACTCTCCGGGATCTACGGTCCATATCGACGGGCCAGGGGTCATTGTGCCGAAGGCATCTGTAATGAACGGCAATTATAAATACCGGCTTTCCGCTGTCGCCCATATACAGGAAATCTGGCGCAGGAAAGGGAAATACGAAGTCAAGGCCGCCGGAAGGATTGCCGCCATGCTATACCCGGACAGGACGTCCGACGATGGATTCCGTGTCATTCCTTCTCCTTCTGCCAGCTTCTCGGCAAGGAAGTTCTTCGGAAAGCACTTCGGCCTTGAGGCGACCCTGGACTATCTAACCATGTACAATCATGTCCTGGAAGGCATTCCGATGGGATGGTCCATCGACATGCTCGTTCCTTCCGACATCAGAATCGCACCCGAGCATACGGCGCAGGGCTATTCCGGCTTGTTCTCTTCTTTTGGGAATAACTCTATTACGGCCGGAGCATTCTATAAGCGCCTGTGGAATCTGGCATATTTCGAAGATGCCGCCTCTCTGTTTTCCCCCTCCCTGGCAGGATGGGAAAACAATATCGTAGTAGGAGACGGATGGTCCTATGGGGCGGAGTTTCTCTATGAGTACCATTCCGCTTCACTCTCCGGCAGGGTGGCCTATACATGGTCGAAAACCGACAGGAGATTCCCGGGCATCAACAATGATGAGATCTTCCCGGCAAAATTTGACCGGAGGCATATACTGAACGTTGGCGCAGAATACGTTTTAAGAGAAGATAACGAGCGTGAGATGGGATTTTCCGCGTTCTTCACATATCAGTCCGGCCTCAAGGAAACCGTACCCGAGGGAGAACTGAGCACCTTCGACTTTTTTGGCAATCCTTCCATTCCCATGAGTGTGTTTTCCGGGTCGATCAACAACTACACCATGCCCGCATACATCCGCATGGATGCAGGAGTCTTCTTGCGCTTCAAGAAAGCGGTGCATCCTTCCGTTCTGAATGTGGGGATATACAATGTACTGAACAGGCACAACCCTTTCGCTGTCTATTACGATACAGAAGATAAGGTCTGTAAACAGATCTCCCTGTTCCCGATTCTCCCGAGCTTCAGCTACCGGGTGGAATTCTAACCGGGCTACAGAAGATTTTCAGTCCTGTCCAATTCCTTTCCACACACTGCCTGGATTTCTTCGATGATTTCCAGGCATTGTTTTTTTGGAATACGGATGCCGGTGCCGGCCTTGAGGACATCTTCCAGGGAAGGATTTCCCTTGTACATTATGGACGTGGAATGCTCCCCGCGAGTTCCTTCGGGGGAGAACGTCAGGTCGTATGCGGGAGCGAGCTCCCAGCCTGTGGGCTCGCGGTAGATGAAGCTGAAGTTCTTAGCATGGTCGTCTTTGTTGAGCGACACGATGTTGAAGACCATCAGGCGGAACATCTGCTCTACCTGCGCCGGGTCCTGGGTAAGATAACCGGTCAGCGCCAGAAGGTTGCTGTAATCCGCCGTCTGGGCACGGAAATCCGTTTTCATAAGGGCAGCCGCTGTTACTGTGTGCAGTCTGACTCCGTTCTCTATATCAAATCTCTGACAGGCAAAATACTTCCCCCTCACAAGACCCGGACGCGCGACTTTTATTCCACAATCTTGAGCAACCTTCATGTACCGGTATTCGGTAATACCCACATCTTCAGGATCATAGGTATGGCGGAACTTTACAATCCAACTCGAACCATCCTTTTGCCTTACAACGACTTTCGGGCGGGCGCCTCCGGAATTACTGCTATTGTAATACAACAAAGAAGGATCCGTAGTACTTTTATCGGAGAATATATCCAGGGCCTTCAGTTGCAGGTCGTCGAAATCCACATCCTCCATTTTAAGGACAGGTTGTTTCAGGAACTCCTTTGGGGAGTACTCCAAAGCACCCATTCCAGCCGGTCCCACCAACGACAAGCGCTGTAAAGGGGACAATTTTTTAAGTGAACATCCTTCCTTTTTCAGCATTTTGTCAAGAAGATACAGGCCATAACCATCAGGCATACTATCTTCAAAAACATAAAATGCACCATCGAGATAGTTTTCATCGGCAAAAAACAACCCCTCTTTCAACGGAAGCTCGATAGGAGAGACGGAGAAACCTTCAGCAATCCAGGACTTATCATATTCGAATACACAGTTTCTTTGGTCCGGAGTTCGAAGAATCACTCCTACATTCCGTCCATGATAAGTAACCGTCGTTTTTATAATGTCTTTCATCTTCCTTTGCTGCGGCTATAATTCCTCTGTATGGTTTCCAACTCCTCGATGGTTTTATATTTTGGCTCCAGAAAAACCTTATATAACTCATCATAATAACCAAGGCTGTCAGCAATCCTTGAAAAAGACTCCAGAGATATTTTTCCTGTTTGCTCAAACTTGGCTATCGTTGGTGCAGGAACGTCGCTGATTTCGGAGAGATGTTTTCTGCTCAGCCCTTTCTCGAGCCTGCGTTTCCTGCAGTTCATAGAAAGAATATCGAGCAACAAATCAGCTTTATTACCATAAATATCTAATGAATATTGCATATTATAGTATTTAATAATCCCTAAAATCCATAATATAAGATACTACTATATACAAATATAGTAATTAAATAAGAGAAAACAAAAAGAATTCAGTCCAGAATCACCAGCGCCGGAGCGGGGTGGTTGAAGCGGAGAGAGATCACGTCGGACGTGGCGCGGTTGAGCGTGCCCCGGAACCAGAAATCGAAGGCCACGACATCCGTCGGCCACTGCAGCCCGGAAGATGAAATCCGGAGCGTGCCATCCTGAGAAAACAGCGACACTTTGCGACCTTCACCAACGTGGAGGTCGCAACTGTTTGTAATAGCAAAGGCAGTATTGTAGTCAGATACCATCTCCACCCGGATTCCTCTGGCGGCGAGGTCGTGTTCGTGCTCCCAGAACATAAGGTAGGAAAGATTCCCAAGCGCATGCGCCTCGCTCTTGCCGGTTGCGCCAAGTATATGGATATCAGTTACTTGCGGATAGTTTTGCAGCAGCCAGAGGAAGGCTTTGTTCAGGTCGTTATAGTCCTGCTCATCCACCTTTACGGCCCTTTTTCCAAGGGTTTTGCGCTGGGCAGACGGGAGTGAATCCATGTCACCAACCACGGCGACAGGCTCGATGCCAAGTTTCTGCATACGCTTTAAAGAGGTGGCGCTATCGCAGCAGACTACGATATCCGCCTCCCGCAGCAGCCAGAGGGGATATTCTTTTCGGGGGAATTCCCCGTTTGCCAGGATTACCGCCGTCATTGCTGCGCTCCTCCCACGAGATCCAGTATCTCGGATGTGATCTTCTGCTGACGGCCCTTGTTATATTCCAGCGTCAGTTCTGAGAGAAGGTCTTCGGCGTTGTCGGATGCAGTCTGCATCGCGATCGTGCGGGCCGCGTGCTCCGCCGCTATCGAATCCAGCAGCACGGTATGGACCCTCAAGCGCATCACCTGCGGCAGGAGCGTCGCCAGAATCTCCTCCCTGGATGGTTCCAGAATGTATTCTTCTTCAGGGGCGGACGGCTGGGCTATCCCCTCCTCAAGCCGGCCTGACGGCCCCTCCCAGCGGAGCTGGGCCCCTCCCACTTCATCCGTGGGCGGATAGGGCGTCCGGAGGGGATAGCCCATCTGCCGCCCTGTTGAGAACGGAAGGTATGTTTCAACGGTGACCTTCTGCGAAGCGGTGGAGACAAAGTGATTATAAATGAAGAGAATTCGGCTGTAGCGGCCGGAATTGAAGGCATCTATGAGGGTCTGTGCGAAGGCGGCCGACTTTTCGAAAGTGTTGCGCCCCACCAGATCGGCATGATCTTCCGGAGCAAACCCCGCCTTGCGCATCGCCTCTGCCATCTTCCGCCCCACCGAAATCACCTCCACCTCGGTCCCATCCTTCCTCAACTCCGCTACCACCTCCTGCACCTTATGGATCACGTTGATATTGAATCCCCCGCACAACGACGAATTGCTCGCCACCGCCACAATCGCCACCTTCCCACTCCCCTCCTGTATGCAAAACTGCCCATTCTGCATACCGTTGCCCGTTTTTTCGCCTGTCTGTATGCAAAACTGCCCATTTTGCATACGCTCCCCCGTCGCGGAAGGAGCCGCCAGCACGCGCGAAAGCATGCCAGCCAACGCTTCGGTATACGGCCTCACGCCTTCCGCCGCCTGCTGCGCCTTCCGCAACTTCGCCGAAGACACCAACTTCATCGCCGAAGTAATCTTCAGCGTACTGCGGACGGAACCGATGTGATCCTTTATCTCCCGAAGCGAAGCCATCCGTTACTTTGAATTAATCTGCCCACAAACCTCCGCGGCAACCTTGGTCAGAACCGCCTCGGCAGCCTCATCGATCTTGCCGGCATCAAGGGTATCCAAAACATCGCGGTGCGAAGCCCGCATCCTGTCAAGGAAATGAGCCTCGAACTCGGAAACCGCATCCAGCGGAATATCCGCCATGAGCGCATGCGTGCCGCAATACAACACGGCCACCTGCTCGCCGACCGGCATCGGCGCATACTGAGGCTGGATCAACAGACGATTGTTCTTGCGCCCCTTGTCCAAAGTCTGCGCAGTCACCTTGTCCATATCGGAAGAAAACTTACTGAATGCCTCCAGCTCGTTGTACTGAGCCTGGTCGATCTTCAGCGTGCCCGCCACCTTCTTCATACTCTTCAACTGCGCGGAACCACCCACACGGGACACGGAAATACCCACGTTGATTGCCGGGCGGAATCCCTGGTTGAAAAGAGAACTTTCAAGATAAATCTGACCGTCGGTGATGGAAATCACGTTGGTCGGGATGTAGGCGGAAACATCCCCCGCCTGCGTTTCAATAATAGGCAGAGCGGTGAGGGATCCTCCCGCCTTGACATGCCCCTTCAGCGACTCGGGCAGGTCGTTCATCTGCTCCGCGACCTCCTGCTGGCCGATGATTTTGGCAGCACGCTCGAGCAAGCGGCTGTGCAGATAGAACACATCTCCCGGATAAGCCTCGCGGCCGGAAGGGCGGCGCAGGATCAGCGACACCTCGCGGTAGGCCACTGCCTGCTTGGAAAGATCGTCGTAGATGATAAGCGCGGGACGGCCGGTGTCGCGGAAGTACTCCCCGACGGCAGCCCCGGCGAAAGGCGCATAATACTGGACCGCGGCAGGATCGGATGCCGTTGCCGCCACCACTATGGTATAATCCATCGCCCCCTTCGAGCGCAAAGTCTCTACTATGGAAGCAACGGTCGAACCCTTCTGGCCCACCGCCACGTAGATGCAATATACGGGCTTGCCGGCCTCAAAGCATCTGCGCTGGTTGATGATGGTATCGATGGCAAGGGCGGTCTTTCCGGTCTGGCGGTCGCCGATGATGAGCTCGCGCTGGCCACGGCCGATGGGGATCATGGAGTCCACCGCCTTCAGGCCGGTCTGCAGAGGCTCGGTCACGGGCTCGCGGTACACCACTCCCGGTGCCTTGCGCTCCAGCGGCATCTCAAACAGCTCGCCGGAAATCTCCCCCAGGCCATCCAGAGGCTCTCCAAGGGGATTCACCACGCGCCCGACCATCTTCTCACCCACATTGATGGAGGCGATACGGCCAAGGCGACGCACGCTCATGCCCTCTTTCACCTGATCGGTGGGGCCGAGCAGCACCGCGCCCACATTATCCTCCTCCAGATTCATCACCACGGCCTTCACGCCGGAGGCAAACTCCAGCAACTCGCCGGCCTCAGCATTCACCAGGCCGTAGATACGGGCCACGCCGTCGCTCACCTGCAGCACCTTGCCGGTCTCCTCGAAATGCACGGTGGTATCGATGTCTTTCAGCTGTCCGAGAAGGATATCGGATATCTCGCTTGCCTTGATTGTATTCTGCGTCATATTATTCGGTTGTTCTTTTGTACAAGCTGGCGGCGGATGTCGTCGATCTGGCGACGCACGCTCGCATCCAGCATTTCATTGTCCAGTTCCAGCACAAAGCCCCCGAGAAGTTCTGGGTCGATGGCGGATTCCATGATGATCCTGCAGCCCGTGCGCTCCCGCAGGAGCGCCTCAAGCCTTTCGGAGAGGCCCGGGGATGGCACCGCGCTAATCAGCTTCGCGATGACCACGCCCTCAGCCTTGCACCATTGGCGGATGAAATCGTGCAGGATGAACTTGAGGCAGTCCAGCCTGCGGTTCTTCTTAAGGAGCAGCACCAAGCTTTCGATGTCAGGTTCCAGCGGCTGCGGGGCGGAAGACGGATCCGCGAGCAGGGCCCTCACCTGTGTGAAGACCTGCTCCCCGCGGCTGTTTTCCTGCACCAATCGCAGGAAGGCCTTGGCATATCGGCTGGCTATAGCTCCCTGATTCATAGTGCGTTAGCTTTTCGGTTGCTCGGTGGCCTCGTTGGCCAGACGGTCGATCAGCGCCTGCTGCTCGGGCGTGGCATCCAGCTTAGCGCGGAGCACCTTCTCCGCAACATCCACCGAAAGCAACGCCACCTGGCGGCGGATATCCCGCAGGGCAGTCTCGCGCTCATTCGCAATCTGCTCCCGCGCTTTCTCCACCATCTCGGCAGTCTGCGCCTGCGCATCCGCCTTAGCCTGAGCGAGGATCTCGCTACGGGCCTGGGCAGCTTCCTTGAGGATGCGGCTCTGCTCCGCCTTCGTCTCGGCAATCAGCGCCTTCTGTTCCTCCGCGAGATGCGACATGCGCGCCTGAGCCTCATCGGCGAGCTTCAGCGACTCGTCGATGTGCTTGTTGCGCTCGTCCACCATGCCGGTAATAGCCGGGAATCCCCACTTGGCAAGGATGAAAAACACGATGCCGAAGATGAGGACCATCCAGAACAGGAGGCCGCTATCCGGAGTAATCAGGTTCATGGTTTACTTAAGCACTACGGCCAGCAGACAAACGATGATGCCGAGGAGGGCTGCACCCTCTATCATACCGGCGACGATGATCATGCTGGAACGGATGTTTCCGGCGGATTCGGGCTGGCGGGCGATAGCTTCCATGGCGGAGGTGCCGACCTTACCGATTCCATAACCTGCTGCAAATGCTGCAAGGGCTGCTGCAACTGCGGCGCCGGCCTTTCCGAGGGCCGCACCGGCAACTGCCTGAAGAATAATTGCGAGTACCATAATGATATAAATTTAAAGTTGTTATTCCGCTTTCTGCCGGGCCATGCCTATGTAGATGGACGACAGCATTGTAAATATGTATGCCTGGATGAAGGAGATAAGCATCTCCAGCACGTCCAGGAAGATTCCGAAAAGTACCGAGATCGCGGTTGCGCCGCCGGTCATGGCTATGCCCATCTTTCCCATTATGAAAATGATACATACCATGCAGAGAATCTGGATATGGCCGGCGAGCATGTTGGCGAAGAGTCGGATGGTCAGCGACACCGGTTTCACCAGGGCGGAGAAGGTCTCGATCACCGCCATCAGTGGCTTCAGCACGCCGGGCACGTCCGGGCTGAAGATTTCTTTATAGTAGTGCTTCGTGCCGGTGAGGTTCACCGTGAAGAAAGTGAAGAGGGCCAGCACCAGGGTGCAGGCGATGTTTCCGGTGAGGTTCGCGCCGCCGGGGAAGATGGGGATGATGCCGATGAAGTTGCTGAAGAGGATGAAAAGGAACACCGTCAGTAGATACGGCGAATAGCGGCGGTAATCCTCTCCGATATTCTCTTTGGCCATCTCGTGCACCATCATTATCAGCGGCTCCATCAGCGCCGCGATGCCGGTAGGATGCTCCTTCAGGGCGTCATGCTTGCGATACCAGCGGGCGCACAGCAGCACGATCAGCACCAGCAGCAGCGCATTCATCATCAGTTGCAGCACGTTCTTGGTGATGGAGATGTCGAAGGGCTTGCTGCCATCCGCACGCACAATCTTTCCCTCGTGTGCCTCGCCTTTAACGGCGATGTGGTAGCCCTCGTATTCCCCTGTTTCCAGGATGTGTTTGGAGTTGAAGGTCTTGATGCCGCCGTCTATGAGGATGACCGGCAGGTGGATGGCCACGGAATGCCCGCGCCATTCGGTGATGTGCCACTCGTAGCTGTCCAGCACATGTTCGAAGATGATTTCGCCGATGTCCAGGTCGTCGGCCCTGCAAAGGGCGGACGACATCAACATCACAATTATGGCGAGCACCTTCTTCATTCTGCGCAAACAGTAATCACGTCATTTTCCACCATCACCGCACCGCCCGAAATGTGCCGGGAGTCTTCGGAGCCTGCAGTACGCCAGCGAATCTCCCCTTCCACCAGTGTGGAGATGATGGGAGCGTGGCTGTGGAGGACTTCGAAGGGGCCGGCGGCACCGGGCAGGAAGACCGCTTCCGTCTGATGCTTTTCGATTCCGTTCGGGGTGATGATGCAGAGTTCCATATGCTACTTTGTCTGAGCGAGGATCTTTTCTCCCTTGGCGATGGCGTCTTCTATGGTGCCGACGTTCAGGAAGGCCTGCTCCGGCAGGTTATCCACTTCGCCGTCGAGGATCATCTTGAAGCCTCTGATGGTATCTTCTATATCCACCATCACGCCCGGGCAGCCGTTGAAGGCGGCGGCCACGTGGAGGGGCTGGCTGAGGAAGCGCTGCACGCGGCGGGCGCGGTTGACGGTGACCTTATCCTCATCCGACAGCTCGTCCATGCCGAGGATGGCGATGATGTCCTGCAGCTCCTTGTAGCGCTGGAGGATCTGCTTCACGCGCTGGGCCGTCTCGTAATGCTCCTGCCCCACGATGTTCGGATCGAGGATGCGGGAGGTGGATTCGAGCGGATCGACGGCCGGATAGATGCCCAGCT
>JAGCUK010000008.1 GCA_017962925.1 Bacteroidales bacterium | reverse complement strand
GTTATTCTCTGCTGTGCCGAGAGCGGAGTTGGAGCGGCCGTGCTCGCAAAGGTGAAGGGATTCGACGTATTCCTTTCGGACAACGGCAGCATTAAAGAAGAATATATGAACACGCTGCGCGAATGGGATATCCCCTTCGAGCAGGGCGGGCATACGGAATCCCTTATCCTGAACGCCGACGAGGTGGTCAAGAGCCCCGGCATTCCTTCCACCGCCCCTATGGTGCGCAAGCTCACGGAAAAAGGAACCCACATTATCTCGGAGATAGAATTCGCTGCCCGCTACGACAGCGCAAAGAAGGTGTGTATCACCGGTTCCAACGGCAAGACTACCACCACCAGCATCATCTACTACCTGCTGCAGAACGCCGGCCTCAACGTGGGCCTCGGCGGCAACATCGGCAAGAGCTACGCGATGCAGGTGGCTACTGAGCAGCACGATTACTATGTGCTGGAAATCAGCAGCTTCCAGCTGGACAACTGCTACGATTTCCGCCCGGATATCGCAATCATCACCAACATCACTCCGGATCACCTGGACCGCTACGACTACAATTTCGAGAACTACATCCGTTCCAAGTTCCGCATCACTCAGAACCTGAGGCCGGAAGACTGCTTCATCTTCGACTCGGACGATGCCATCACCATCGACCACCTCAATAAGATCGTGCTGCAGGCCAAGATGCTCCCCTTCAGCCAGGAGCGTGAGGTCAAGCAGGGCGCCTTCCTTAGGGACGACAAGATTGTGGTGCGCTACGAGCAGAGCGAGAGCGAGATCTATCTCAAGGAACTCGCCCTCGGCGGAAGGCACAATATCTACAATTCCATGGCGGCGGCCCTTGCGGCCAAGGCGGCCGGCATCGACAACGAAGTCATCCGCAACAGCCTCAAGACCTTCAAGGCAGTCGAACACAGACTGGAGCCCGTTCTCAGCGTAGGCGGTGTGCTCTACATCAACGACTCCAAGGCCACCAACGTGGATGCCGCATGGTACGCACTCGAATGCCAGACCAATCCCGTGGTGTGGATCGTGGGCGGAAAGGACAAGGGCAACGACTACAGCGTCCTCACCGACCTGGTCAAGGAGAAGGTGAAGGCTATCGTCTGCCTCGGAGTGGATAACAGCAAGATTCACGCGGCCTTCGAGGAAATCGTCGGCAGCGACAATATCTGCGACGCCCTCAGTGCAGAAGAGGCAGTCAAGGCATCGGCAGCATTCGCAAAGCAGGGAGACGTGGTGCTCCTGAGCCCCTGCTGCGCCAGCTTCGACCTCTTCAACAACTACGAGGACCGCGGAGAGAAATTCAAGGAAGCAGTAAGAAGACTGTAAGATGGCAGACAAGAAGAAGACAATCTGGAACTTTTTCGAGAACACCGAGGGGGACAAGGTGGTCTGGATCATCGTGCTGATGCTGATCATGTTCTCCATCCTCTGCATATTCTCGTCCACCTCCAGGCTGCTCGGCCCCGGCCAGAGCCGTCTGGATATAGTGTGGGATCACCTCAAGATTGTCATCTTCGGCCTTGCCCTGATACTCGTCTGCTACGCCATCCCCAGCCTCAACTTCTTCCGCAAGCTTTCCAGCCTGGGATTCATCTTATCGCTGGGTCTGCTGGCAGTGCTGATTTCGGGCGTGGACCTCGGATTCGTCAGATCCATCGAAATCAACGGCGCCCGCCGAATCATACAGGTAGGCCCGCTGCAGCTGCACGTGAACGAAGTGGTTAAGGTGGCGATGGTGCTATACCTGGCCTGGGCCATCGACGCGTTCAAGCGCAAAGAGCTCAAGCTACTGAACGACACGCCCAAATACCAGAAGATATTCTATATCTACGGTCCGTTCCTCCTCATCACCCTGCTGCTGCTACCGGGCAGTAACTCGGCGGCGCTCTTCACGGGTGGAATCATGTTCCTCACCATCCTTCTCGGAGGCGATTCCGGTAAGGACCTGGGCATCCTGCTGCTGGCGGGAATCGCGGCCCTGGCCCTCTGTGTCGGGATCTACAAGATCTCCGGGGGGAAGGTGTTCGAACGCATCGGCACCGGCCTTTCGCGAGTGCTGGACAAGGAGGATTACGAGGCGATAGTCATGAAATCCCGCGCCGGCAGCGTGGAATACTATCAGGCCCTGGACGAAATCCGCCAGCCCTACAGCGCCAAGATAGCGGTGCATCAGGGCGGCCTCATCGGCAAGGGCCCCGGCCAGAGTACCCAGCGCTATGTGGTGCCGGATATCTCGGAAGACTACATGTACAGTTTCATCATAGAGGAATACGGCATCATAGGAGGAATGATCATTGTCATTCTCTACCTCTCGCTGCTGGCCCGCAGTGCCATCATAGTGCGCAACTGCGGCAAGGACCTCTATGCCAAGCTCGCTGTTGCGGGGCTGGCACTGCTCATCTCCGGGCAGGCCTTCCTGCACATCTGCGTCAACGTAGACATCGGCCCTATGACGGGCCAGACGCTGCCGCTGGTCAGCCACGGCGCATCCGCATTCCTCTGCTTCTGCATCGCCTTCGGAGTGATTCTTTCTATCAGCAAGATTGCCTCCAAGCGCATTGCGAAGGAAACTCTCAACGCCGATCCCCTCGTGGACCTGCATCAGGAGCAGACAATTGAGACAGATCTCGCCGACCTCGATGACTTCGAGAGCGGCAACGACATCAACCAGGAACTAACTGACGATGAATATGAAGTATAAGAAAATACGCGCCATCATCAGCGGCGGCGGCACGGGAGGCCACATCTTCCCGGCCATCAGCATCGCGGACAAACTCAAGGAACTCAATCCCGAAACGGAGATCCTATTCGTAGGAGCCGAAGGCAAGATGGAGATGGAGAAGGTGCCCGCGGCCGGCTACAAGATAGTGGGCCTGCCTATCAAGGGCCTGCAGCGGCAACTCAACTGGCGCAACATCGTCAACGACATCAAGGTCCCGTTCCTGATGCTCAAGAGCGAGCGCATGGCCTCCCGGGTAATCGACGAGTTCAAGCCGGACATCGCCATTGGCGTGGGTGGATTCGCCAGCGCTCCCCTGCTCCGCAAGGCTACTGCCAAGGGCATCCCCGCCCTCATCCAGGAGCAGAACGGATTCGCAGGCCTTACCAACAAGATGCTGGCCAAGAAGGTTCAGAGCATCTGCGTGGCCTACGACGGAATGGAACGCTTTTTCCCCGCCGAGAAGATAGTCTTCAGCGGCAATCCCATACGCAAGGAATTCCACCCCTTCACCGATGCCGACAAAGCGGAAGCCCTCAAGTTCTACGGGCTTACCCCCGGCAAGAAGCATATTCTGGTAGTGGGCGGAAGCCTCGGCAGCGGCACCCTCAACAAAGCGATGAAGAAGTGGATCAACGACGGATGCCCCGGCGGCGAGGATGTGGAAGTGATCTGGCAGTGCGGAAAGTTCTACAAGAAAGGGATCGACGAGTTCATGGCCGGGCGCAACCTGCCTGCCATCCGGCACTCGGACTTCATCGCCCGGATAGACCTGGCCTATGCGGCGGCGGATGTAATCATCTCCCGCAGCGGCGCCTCCTCCATCTCGGAGATCTGCGCAGTGCAGCGCGCGGCGGTGTTCGTGCCCTCCCCCAATGTTGCGGAGGACCATCAGACGCACAATGCCATGGCCCTGGTGAATAAGGGCGCGGCTCTGATAGTGAAGGATGCGGAAGCGGAGGAAAAACTTCTCGCCACCGCCCTGGAACTTGCCGCCGACCCCGCCAGGATCGCGGAAATAGAAAAGAATGTGGCACCGCTGGCCCGCCTGGATGCGGCCGGCACCATCGCCGAAGAGGTTTATAAACTCGTGTGATATGGCCTGGAAGAACGTATATTTCATAGGTATCGGCGGCATCGGCATGAGCGCCATCGCCCGCTACTACAAGTTCAAAGGCTTTAACGTGGCCGGATACGACCGCACCCCCTCCGAGCTCACCGCAG
>JAGCUK010000073.1 GCA_017962925.1 Bacteroidales bacterium | reverse complement strand
GACCAACCTCTGGTATACCGGTTGTGGCGCCAGCTGCACCGCCGGGTATCCACGTTGGGTCAGGATAAGCGCTGAAAGCATCTAAGCGCGAAGCCGTCTGCGAGATGAGGTTTCCTTTGAGGGCCGTGGGAGACTACCACGTTGATAGGCAGGAGATGTAATGCCGGTAACGGTATCAGTCGACCTGTACTAATAGCCCGAAATCTTTCGGTGAGGAGTTTTTCAAAACCGCTTTGTTTGCGTCGAAGTGTCTCTCAAGAAAAATACTGCGGTGGTTTTAGCAGTGTGGACCCACCTCTATCCATTCCGAACAGAGAAGTTAAACGCACTTACGCCGATGGTACTGACCGACCAGTTGGGAGAGTAGGTAGCCGCCGTTCTTCGAAGGCCCGATCGCGAAAGCGACCGGGCCTTTTTGTTTCCTCCGGAAACCGAAGAACGGCTGCTACCGCCTTACGTTACCCCATCCCCCGGCCCCTTCCCTCGGGGAAGGGGAGCCAGTCGCTTCGCTCCGAATATCTTCCAAAGTCATGCAGCAGTTAATGTGCTGATAGTCAGGGATATACTAGAAAGAGAATCGGTCATTTTCGCCGATTCTCTTTCTGGGAACTAGTTGATAATCAGCTATTTAAATGCTGCATGTGCGAAACTTAGCTAAGGCTGGATAACTTAGGTGCCCGGCGGTATTTGCGGCAATTAAGACAATTATAATAATTAGTATATTTGTGATATGAAAGTTATTATTGAAAGCGGTGCGACTAAGGCTGATTGGACATTGATTCAAGATTCCCAGGTGAAGCAGTTCCAGACGGCGGGTTTGAATTTTGCGTCGGGGGATGAGGAGTTTGTGTTCAGGACTCTGGAAGAGGCAACTGTCAAAGTTCTGGATATCACAGATGCTGAAGTGCCGGAGGAAATCAATCTTTATGCGGCCGGGCTGTTCCCGTCCGAGGATCCCGAATCAACTTACAAAAAACTTAAAAAAGCCCTTTCCACTAGATTCCCAGGGGCACAAGTCGATCTTGAAAATGACCTTATGGCAGCAGCCAGGGCTCTTTTCGGCAACAAACCCGGAATAGCCTGCATACTTGGAACGGGCTCCAATTCCTGTGTTTACGATGGCAAGTCAATCCTCCGGAAAATGTCTTCTGGCGGGTTCATCCTGGGAGATGAAGGCAGCGGAAGCGCCCTCGGACGCGCTTTTATTAGCGACATTATCAAGGGCCTCGTGCCTGAATGCGTGGCACTTGCTTTCAAAGAAAAATACGATCTGGAATACACCACCGTGGTGAAGAATGTTTATCGCGGAGCATCCCCAGCAGCATATCTCGGACAATTTGCACCGGATATCCTGGCATTCTACGACAAAGACCACTATATGCGGAATCTTGTCGACGCGAATTTCCGTGCATTCTTTAAGCGGTGCATTCTTCGGATTAATCAGGATGGTGCCGGCGAAGGAAAACAACTGCCGGTCGGCATAGTCGGCGGATTCGCATATGCCTGCAAGGATATCCTGACATCGATAGCTAATGAAGAAGGCGTCAGGATCGACAAGATATTGAAGTCGCCTTCGCAGGAACTCATTAATTATCACCAGAATCTTTAACTACGCCCTGAGCGACAACGATATGAAAACCACTGAACAAAGTTCCAACTACGATAATCTGGAAATGATGCCCACCAGAGATCTGCTGGAGGGTATCAATAGAGAAGACCATCTGGTGGCGGATGCCGTGCAGAAGGCATTGCCGCAGATTGAATTGCTGGTGGATGGAATCGTCTCTCGCGTGCGTGAGGGCGGGCGCATATTCTACATAGGTGCCGGCACCAGCGGCCGTCTGGGCGTGGTGGATGCCTCCGAAATTCCACCGACCTACGGCGTGAGAGACCTGTTCATTGGGTTCATAGCCGGAGGCCCCGGAGCGATGTTCAGCGCGGTGGAGGGTGCGGAGGATAATCCCGATGGCGCCTGGAGGGATCTGGAGCCCTTGAAGCCGACGGCCAAAGATACCCTGGTGGGTATTGCCGCATCCGGCACGACGCCTTATGTGCTCGGCGGCATCCGAAAAGCGCGCGAAGAAGGCCTGCTGACCGCCTGCATCACTTGCAACAGCGAGGCGCCGGTGGCGGACGCGGCAGAAATCCCCATAGTCGCCGTCGTCGGACCCGAATTCGTCACGGGCAGTACGCGGATGAAGGCTGCGACGGCCCAGAAGATGATCCTGAACATGATTTCCACCGCCACGATGATTCGCCTGGGGCGTGTCAAAGGGAACAAGATGTTCGATATGCAGCTCAGCAATGCGAAACTGGTGGATCGCGGTACCCGCATGATAGTAGAAGCCGCAGGCCTCAGCTACGAAGATGCGAAGAAGGCCTTGCTAAAGTATGGCTCGGTGCGCGCTGCGCTGAAGGAATTATAACCTCTCCTTAATGTTATACTTGTTCCGTTCGGAACCGGAACGGGCAATCATCTCGCCGATAAAACCAGCGAGGAAGAGCATTACGCCCAGAACCACCGCCAGCAAAGCCAGATAGAAGAGAGGCTGGTCGGTAACGGCGCGGAAGTGTGTGCCGTTTGCTTGATGCACCAACTTGGCGACGATGATCCATACCGTCATCACAAAGCCGACCAGGAACATGAACAGACCGGTATAGCCGAAGAAATGCATAGGCTTCTTGCCGAAAGTGCTCAGGAACCACAGACTCATCAAATCCAGGAAACCGTTCACGAAACGGCTCATCCCGAACTTGCTCTTTCCATATTTGCGCTTCTGATGATGCACTGGCATCTCGCCGATCTTGGTGAAGCCCGCATTCTTGGCGAGGTAGGGGATATAGCGATGCATCTCCCCGTAAACCTCGATATTCTTCACGACATCGCTGCGATAAGCCTTCAGCCCGCAGTTCATGTCATGCAGTTTGATGCCCGTAATGCTGCGGGCGGTGGCGTTATAGAGTTTGGAAGGAAGATTCTTGGTAACAGGATTATCCTTCCGGTGCTGCTTCCATCCGGAAACCACGTCGAACCCCTCTTCCCGAATCTTCTTCACCAGCGCCGGAATTTCGTCCGGACTGTCCTGAAGATCCGCATCCATCGTAATCACAACATCCCCCTGCGCCTGCGCAAAACCGCAGTAGAGTGCGGCGGACTTGCCATAATTGCGGCGGAAGCTGATGCCGTGCACGGCAGGATCGGCGGCGGAAAGGCCCTTGATGACATCCCAGGATCCATCGGTGCTGCCATCATCCACCATCAGCACTTCATAGGAGAAGGAATTCTCCTTCATCACTCGGGCGATCCATGCGTTGAGTTCTGGCAGGGATTCAGCTTCGTTGTAGAGAGGAATTATAACGGAAATATTCATAACTATTCATCGAAAGGGTTGTCGTTGCCGCAGATATTGCTCGATGCAATGGCGGAAACAATCGTGCCGAAAAGCCAGCACCAGATAAGGTTGATAAAGAAAGAGATGGTGGGCATCGACGGCTCGAGATTGGCCACGCGATCAAGATCCTCGCTCGTCATGAAACTGGAATAACTCTGGAGCATGGTATCGACAGCGTTGGAGAAAGTGTCCGGAGCGATTATCGACACATAGGCAAAATAGACGGCGGAATAGACTAATGCGGAGCAAAGCGCCACCATCATTCCGAAGCGGAAGGTGCGGGAGCGATTCTTCTCATTCTCCTCCGCAAACTTACGTAAGAACTTGACCATCAGCCAGATGCAAAGCGCAACCTTGCCGGCCCAAAGCACGAAGCCGATTACCATGGAAAGAGCACCCATGCCTTCAATTTTGCCGATCCAGGTGGTCAATAGGAAGTACGCGATGGCTACTCCGGCGAGAATCAAACCGGCCTTGCCGGATTCGTTCAGGAATTTGTTTCTGTCTTCTGCCATAGATGCAAAGGTAGCAATAATTTTTATTATCTTTGTAGGCTAAAACAATTATAAAGGAATGATTAACATTACTTTCCCTGACGGCAGTGTAAAAGCCTTCGAAAACGGCGTAACTGCCTATGATATCGCTCAGAGCATCTCTCCGAGGCTGGCTGCTGAAGTTCTCGCTGCAAGCGTGAATGGTGAAATCTACGATCTCACCAGGCCCATCACGGCAGATGCCGAGATAAAGCTTCATAAATGGGAGGATGAAGAGGCCAAGCACGTTTTCTGGCACTCCTCTTCGCACCTTATGGCAGAGGCCCTCGAGAGCCTCTACCCCGGCGTGAAGTTCGGAATCGGCCCCGCCATCGAGAACGGATTCTACTATGACGTGGATCTTGCCGGCGCAACCATCACCGACGCAGATCTCCCCAAGATCGAAAAGAAGATGCTGGAGCTGGCACAGGGAAAGGAAGACTTCAAGCGCATCGAGGTCAGCAAGGCCGATGCCATGAAGCATTTCAAAGATAAAGGCGACGAGTACAAGTGCGAACTCATCAGTGAACTCGAGGACGGCACCATCACCTACTACACCAACGGCGCATTCACCGACCTTTGCCGCGGACCTCACCTCCGCAACACCGAGGTCATTAAGGCTGTCAAGCTCACCGCGATCGCCGGCGCATATTGGCGTGGAGATGAGAAGCGCCAGCAGCTCACCCGCATCTACGGCATCACCTTCCCCAAGAAGAGCATGCTCGATGAGTATCTCGTCCTGCTCGAGGAAGCCAAGAAGAGGGACCACCGCAAGCTCGGCAAGGAGATGGGGCTTTTCACATTCTCCAGCCGCGTCGGCATGGGCCTTCCCCTCTGGCTCCCGAAAGGCGCCGTACTTCGCTATCAGCTCGAGACCTTCCTGCGTGCAAAGCTGCAGGAGTACGGATACCTGCAGGTTGTGACCCCTCACATCGGCAGCAAGCAGCTTTATGTCACCTCCGGCCACTGGGCCAAGTACGGCAAGGATTCCTTCCAGCCCCTCCAGACCCCTCAGGAGGGAGAAGAGTACATGCTGAAGCCGATGAACTGCCCTCATCACTGCGAGATCTACGCATCGACGCCCCATTCCTTCAAAGAGCTCCCTATCCGTCTTGCGGAATTCGGAACGGT
>JAGCUK010000072.1 GCA_017962925.1 Bacteroidales bacterium | reverse complement strand
CTGGCTCCAGGCGAGCCACTGTGCGCCGTAGCAAATGCCGAGGATAGGCATGCCGGCAGGCACCCCGCTTAGGTCGGGCTGAGGAGCATTCTCCCCGCGCACGCTGGAAGGGCTGCCGGAAAGGATGATTCCTTTAACATCGGGAGTAATGGCGGGGATTCTATTGAAGGGAACAATATCGCAATAGACGTTCATTTCGCGGATGCGGCGGGCGATGAGCATTGTGTATTGCGAGCCAAAGTCCAGTATCAGAATCCTTTCCATCTATTTGTTGTAATTAGGAGCGGGTTTGGCGATTATTAAGTCGTGAGGGTGATTCTCTATGACGCCGTTCGATGTAATTCGTACGAACCGGGCGTTCCAGAGTTCTTGTATCGTGTGGGCTCCGCAATATCCCATTCCGGAGCGGAGGCCTCCGATCAGCTGGTAGATGATGTCGGTGACGGGGCCCTTGTAAGGGACCTTGCCCACTATGCCTTCCGGGACGAGCTTCATCGCGCCGGTCTGGAAATAGCGGTCGCGGGAACCGGCTTCCATCGCATCGATGGATCCCATTCCGCGGTAGACTTTGAACTTTTTGCCGTTCTTGAAGTCTTCGCTGATGGTGCCGGGAGTTTCGTCGGCGCCAGCGAGGATGGAACCGCACATGACGGTAGCTGCTCCGGCGGCGAGAGCCTTGACTATATCGCCGCTGTAGCGGAGTCCGCCGTCGGCGATTACCGGCACTCCATAGGGCTTGGCAGCCTCGGCGCAATCGTAAATCGCGGTGAGTTGAGGCACGCCCACGCCTGCCACCACACGGGTGGTGCAGATGGAACCGGGCCCGATGCCCACCTTGACGGCATCGGCTCCTGCCTCGATCAGATCGCGGGTTGCTTCCGGAGTGGCTACGTTTCCGACCACCACTTCGAGATCCGGAAATGCCTTCTTGATTTTCTTGAGGGCATTAACGACCCCCTTGCTGTGACCGTGGGCCGAGTCGAGCACTATGGCATCAACTCCTGCTGCTACCAACTTGGCAGTGCGATCCACGGCGTCTGCCGTGATGCCCACGCCAGCGGCGACCTTGAATCCGGACTCCTTGACCTTGGCCACTTCGCCAGCCTGAGCCTCGGCGGACATGTTCTTATGAAGAACCCCTATGCCGCCTTCTTTCGCAAGAGCTATGGCCATAGGGGCTTCTGTAACAGTGTCCATTGCAGCAGAGACAATCGGGATGTCGAGCGCTATGTTCCTGGTAAATTGCGTTTTGAGGGAAACTTCCCTAGGCAGTACCTCGGACCATGCCGGAACCAGAAGTACGTCGTCGAAGGTGAGACCTTCCTGGATAATACGGTTTTCGGTAAAAGACATTGTTCTAACTTCCAATGGGCAAAGGTAGATAAAATCCCGCGCCTCTGCAAGAAAGACGCGGGGAATTTTCCACAAGTTATGAACACTCTATTTTAGAAGAGACTCGCTGCGCGCGATGAACTCGCTGAGAGCCTTGCCTTTAAGCATTCCATTGGAGAGAAGAGCAAGGTCCACCACCTGACGGAGCAGGGGAGATTCTTTGTCCTTGCTTTCCCAGATCTTTGCTATAAGAGGGTTCTCCATGTTGACCTTGATGTTGAAGGATTCGGGCATCTCGCCGTAGAAATTCATCCCTCCGCCAAGGGCACTCATCTCGCGGTAGCGTCGCATGAACTCGTTGCGTGTGATCAGCACCGGAGCGGAAGTTTCGCCGAGGTTCTCGGCTTCCACATAATACTCGTTTCCTTCGGGAAGGGCGCTCTTGAACAGATCGTCCAAGGCCTTCTTGTCATCCTCGCTCATTTCCGGCTTCACGTGACCTTCCTTGGGGATGAGATTGGAGACGGAATCTGAATCCACCCGGGCGAAGCGGGCATCCGTGAGTTTCTGCTCGAGCAGATTCACGAAGTGTGCATCCAGTTCGCAGTCCATCAGCAGCACGTCGTAGCCGAGCTTCTTCGCGGCGTCGATCTGGGAATACTGTTCATCCAGATTGGTGGCGTAGAGATAGACAACCTTCTTGTCCTTGTCGGTCTGCTCGGTCTCGATGCCCTTGCGGTAATCCTCGAAACTAAAGAACTTGCCGTCGGTGTTCTTGAACAGGGCGAAGTTCATCGCGCGCTCGCAGAACTTCTCGTCGGAAAGCATGCCGTACTCGATGAAGAGTTTCAGATTGTCCCATTTCTCTTCGAACTGCTGGCGCTGCTCCTTGAAGATCTCCTCCAGACGGTCAGCCACTTTCTTGGTGATATAGGTGGATATCTTCTTCACGTTGGCATCGCTCTGCAGATAGCTGCGGCTCACGTTCAGGGGGATGTCGGGGGAGTCGATCACACCGTGGAGCAGGGTGAGGAAGTCCGGAACTATGTTATCCACATGGTCGGTGACGAACATCTGGTTGCAGTAGAGCTGAATCTTGTTCTTGTCGATCGCCATGCGCTCCTTGATCTTGGGGAAGTAGAGCACGCCGGTGAGGTTGAAGGGATAGTCTACGTTGAGGTGGATCCAGAACATGGGCTCTTCCTCGAAAGGATAGAGAGCCTTGTAGAAGTTCTTATAGTCTTCTTCTTTCAGTTCCGAAGGGGCCTTGGTCCAGATAGGATCTATGGAGTTGATGACATTGTCTTCGTCTTTCTCTACCTCCTTGCCATCCTTCCACTCGGTCTTCTTGCCGAAAACCACCGGGACAGGCATGAATTTGCAGTATTTGCCCAGGAGCTGGGAGATGCGGCCCTTCGCTGCGAACTCCTCGCTGTCCTTGTCCAGATACAGGGTGATGACGGTGCCGCGGTCTTCCTTCTTGCATTCCTCCATGGAATACTCCGGCGAGCCGTCGCAGCTCCACTTCACTGCCTTGGCGCCCTCCTGCCAGGAGAGGGATTCTATGGTGACCTTTTCGCTCACCATGAAGGCGGAATAGAAACCGAGGCCGAAGTGGCCGATTATATTCTGGTCCTTATATTTCTCGAGGAACTCTCCGGCGGAGGAGAAAGCAATCTGGTTGATGTACTTGTCCACTTCCTCGGCGGTCATGCCGATACCATGGTCGATCACGCGCAGAATCTTTTTCTTCTCGTCCAGTTCGATCTCCACCTTGAGATCCCCGAGCTCAGCCTTGAACTCGCCGTTGGAGGCCAGCACCTTCAGTTTCTGGGTGGCATCCACGGCGTTAGCAACCAGCTCGCGCAGGAAAATCTCATGGTCCGAATACAGGAATTGTTTGATTACCGGAAATATGTTCTCGGTGGTTACACCGATCTTGCCTTGCAGTTTCTCTTTTGCCATAACAAAAAATCGTTTCAGTTTGTCTGCTGAAACGATTCTCAAATTATGAGCCAGTGACAAAATGTCAATAGTCTATTTCAGTGCCCTTGTAGGTGGCCTTGAAATCATCCAGTTTGATCGTGTTATGATAGGTGGTCATGTAGGCATCGCCGCTTCGCATCAGGGTGAACTGGTTGTAGTAGCCGTAGCCTTCGTAATAGGTGGGCACATACTCCCAGTAGTACTTGAGGAGGGGAGAACTGAAATCCGCGGTGAATCCGTTGCCCTCATCGTAGAGGCCGGTATAGTCGGCGGAAAGCAGCGGGCTCTTGTCGCTTGCCCTGCCGGTCATGTGCATGGAGCCGATGAAAGATAGGACTCCGGTGCCGGTGCTGGTGAAAGTCCAGGTGCTGTCGGCGCTGAGGGTGATGCTCATCTCGCTGGCCGCATATCCGAAGCGATCACTAAAAGCGTCCGCCGTGATCAGAGTATCGAAGGATGCGGAAAGGATGTAGTCCAGTTTGCTGCCATCGACATCGCAAAGCACGAGGGCTGCGGCCGTGGCGCTGCTATTGACTATGGAATTGCTGAGATATGCGAGGTTATCCTTGGTCCTCATGGTAGGATAATCGCTCTTGTAGGTGCAGGAAGCCGCAAGGGCGGCGATCATCAGGATAAATAAAAACTTCTTCATGGCAAATCCTCCTTAAAACCTGTAACCTATGCCTCCGCGAACCCAGTTCACTGCCGTACCGAGACCTGCCTCGGCAAAGCAGAAGAACTTGCGGCCATACTCTATGCCGAACGGGGTGAATTGAACGTCGAAAGCAACATTGTTCTCCATATTGTCGAAGCCTGCATAGTAGCCGACACCGACTCCCAGGGCCATATAAAGGTTGAGTGCACCTTTATGGTAATAGTTCACGGCGGCGGTGGGAAGGAAGACGAAAGACTGTCCATTGCGGTTCTTCTTTACCTCACCGGTAATGCCGCTCAATACCTGGTTCGAATATGAGCAGTACACTACGTCCAGCCCGAAGCGGAACCATTGATTGTAGAGGTAATAAGCTTCCAGGCTGATGGCAGGGATGGTTTTGAGATCCCCGGTGTAATCCCCATAGATGGCATCCATGCCATAGGATGTAGGGAGAACGTTCGTGGTGAAATACTCCGCTCCGGAGCCGGGAAGGCCCGCTCCAACCCTCACGGAAAAACGCGAGGAGAAATCTTCCTGCGCGCTGGCGGCACCGGCGGCAAGAAGAAATACTGAAATGATTATAATCTTGAGTCTCATGGTCTATTTGATGTTTTTAGATGCGAGTCTGGCAAGGTCGTCCTCCGCCTTGATCTTGTCGATGATGGCGGCTACAATCTTGAAAGTGCGGGAATCCTGAGTATAGGTGGCGGGGGTGATGAATTTCACGCGCCCCTGACGCTGCAACTTCTGTGCAGTGGCCTTCTTCTTGGCGGAATCCGGCGCATAAACGGCGATGGGATTGCCACCGAACATTCCCACTATCTTCATGCAGGGGATGTCGGTTTCTCCGTCGCCGAAGTAAATCATATGCGAGAAGGGGATGCGCTTCTTGTCATCCGCCATGCTGGAGTTGACCATCTTGGAATCGTGCTGGCTGGTGATGCCCTTGCTGATCTTGAAGAGGAACTGAGTCTTGGCGGTATGGTCCACCGCTATCCCGGGCCATTCGGCCACGCCGTCTTCATTATATATAAAGGTTCCCGCGTAGATGTGTTTGAATTCCTTGGCGATGGGGGAGCCTTCGATGATTTCCTTCAGACCGGATGAGTTGATGTAGTGCTCCACCCGCACTCCCTTCTGCCGCCCGTATTCATTCACCAGCGAAAACCACTCCTTCACTCCCTCGAAGAGCTCGATGTGCTTGCCGAACTCTTTGAACTTGCTCCGACGGAGGGGGATGCCTGCTTTACGGGCTTCGTCGAACATGAGTTTCATGTAGGCCAGAACGTTGCTGGCGTCCTGCCCGACGGCGATTCCGTCGCTCATGCGCCAGAATTCCTCCTTGGTCTTGCCGACTGCCTGGATGAACCCGAATTCCTGCATGTTGCCCGGCGACAGAGTGCCGTCGAAATCGTAAATCAGTGCTGCTATCGGTCGTTTTGCCATAATAATTCCACCCCTTATTTTCGGTTTTCGCCACAAATCTACGCAAAATTCGCCACATCGCGTATGATTCTCTTGTCAGGTCTATCTTTTGCCAGTAATTTTGTGTGTTCAAAAAACTAAATTAACTATGTACAAAAGACCTGCGGCACCTAAAGCCGAACATTACCTGAGCAAACTCCAGAAATCCATGGGATTGTGGTGGAAAGAACTTGCAGTTTGCGATTATCACGGACAGCAGTACACCTTTGGCGAACTCGCCCGTAAAATTGAAAGAATTCATCTTGCCTTCGAAGGCGTAGGTATTAAGAAAGGGGATAAAATCACCCTTTGCGGAAAGAACTCAGCCAACTGGGCGGTATCCTTCCTCGCAATAAGCACATACGAAACGGTGGTGGTTCCGTTGCTCGCGGACTTCCTTCCTGAGGCCGTCGAACGCCTGACCGACCATTCCGAGAGCGTCGTGCTCTTCACCGACCCCGAACTCTTCGAGAAGCTCGATGTCACCAAGATGCCCAAGCTGCGCTATGTGATCAGCCTTGCGGATTTCATGCCTCTCTGGGGAGCAGACAATGAGCTTGTCAAGTCCTACACTTCTATCGACGAGCGCTTCAAGGCCAAGTTCCCCAAGGGTTTCAAGGCTTCCGATGTTCACTATCCTATCGATAATGAAAAAGAACTCAGTGTCATCAACTATACTTCCGGTTCTACCGGCAACCCCAAGGGCGTCATGCTGCGCTATGAGTGCTTCAGCGCAACCATCGACTTCGGTCAGCGCTACATCCCTTGCAACAACGCCGATAGCATCGTTTCGATGCTCCCTATGGGCCATATCTACGGACTTACCTATGAGTTCCTCTATCCGCTGGTGAGTGGCGTAACCGTCTATTACCTCGGCAAGACTCCTTCTCCTTCACTGCTTCTCAAGGCCATGCAGGAGGTGCAGCCTTACATCGTGATCACCGTTCCGCTCGTCATGGAGAAAGTTTATAAGTCTTCCATCAAGCCCGTGCTCGGAAAGTGGTATATGAAGGTTCTGACCTCCATCCCCGGCATCAGCGGAGTCATTTACAAGAAGATCGGAGAGAAACTCCAGGCCGCATTCGGCGGAAAGGTGCGCAACTTCATCATGGGCGGTGCAGCCCTGAATCCTGAAGTCGAGCACTGCTTCAAGAAGATCAAACTCCCTTATACTGTCGGTTATGGTATGACTGAGGCAGCCCCGCTGCTCGCATTCGAGAATCCGGACCGCTACGCTCCCGGTTCATGCGGAAAAGCAGTTGACTGCGCAGATGTCCGCATCGATTCCGAGGATCCCGAGAATATCGCCGGAGAAATCCAGGCAAAGGGAACCAACATTTGCAGTGGATATTACAAGTATCCTGAGGCCGATTCCGCAGTGTTCACCGATGATGGATACCTCCACACCGGCGACCTTGGCACCATCGATGCCGAAGGCAACATCTTCATCCGCGGCCGCTCAAAGAGCATGATTCTCGGCCCCAGCGGACAGAATATCTATCCCGAAGAGGTCGAAGCAGCCGTCAACCAGCGCCAGTTCGTGGCTGAGAGTGTGGTGGTGGATCGTTCCGGCAAGCTCGTGGCACTCGTGTATCTCGATACCGAGGGCATCAAGAAGGCCGGCCTCGACGAAGAAGCCGTCTCCGACATCCCCGAACAGGTTCGTCGCGGCGCCAACAGGCATCTGCCTGCTTACTGCCAGATTACCAAGGTGGAGGTAGTGCTTCAGCCCTTCGAGAAAACTCCTAAGATGAGCATCAAACGCTTCCTTTATAAATAGTCAGTTTTTTGTTATATTTGTGGAGTAACTCCACAGATAATGAAACTGAAGAACCTTTTACTTTTCGCCGCCAGCACTTTGTTGCTAGCGGCGAATGCTGTTTCTGCCCCTGCAAAGGCAAAGAAAACATTCATTCCTTCCGAAGTCAAACTTACCAAGCAGGCCCTCCAGGATAAGATTCGCGGTGCCTGGGCGGGGCAGGTGATAGGATGCACCTACGGCGGCCCCACCGAGTTCAAATTTTCGAACTTCATCCCGGACCAGTATCCCATAGATTGGAACGAGCACATAGTCAAGTGGTGGTATGAGCACTCGCCCGGCCTGTACGACGATGTGTACATGGATCTGACTTTCGTGGAGGTGTTCGATCGCGAAGGGCTGGATGCTCCGGTGGAGTCTTTTGCCAAGGCCTTCGCCCACGCCGGCTACCCCCTCTGGCATGCCAATCTCCAGGCGCGCTACAATATTCTCCAGGGCATAATGCCCCCGGAATCCGGCCACTGGAGAAACAATACGCATGCGGATGATATCGATTTCCAGATCGAGGCGGATTACGCCGGAATCATGGCCCCCGGCATGGTGAACAGCGCCGTCAAATACACCGACGACATCGGCCACATCATGAACTATGGCGACGGATGGTACGGCGGTGTCTATGTGGCGGCGATGTATGCCCTGGCCTTCGTATCCAACGATATCCCCTTCATAGTCAGGGAGGCCCTCAAGACCATTCCCGCGCAGAGCAAGTACTACAAGTGCATGGCGGATGTCATCAAGTGGTGGGAGAAGTACCCGGACAATTGGCACATCACCTGGGCGCTGGCGAACGAGAAATATGGCTATGATATCGGCTGCCCTAGCGGCTTCAACTCCGCTTTCAACATCGACGCGGTCATCAACAGCGCATACATCATCATTGGCCTGCTCTACGGAAACGGTAACTTCTACCGCACAATAGATATCTCCACCCGCTGCGGATACGATTCCGACTGCAACCCGGCTTCCGCCGGCGGCATACTCGGCACCGTGCTGGGCTTCAACAAGATCCCCGAATACTGGAAGACTCCTATCTACGAGGTGGAGGATATGGACTTCAAATACACCGACATCTCCCTGAATCGCGCTTGCAAGATGAGCCTGAAGCAGGCTTTGCAGGTGATAGAAAAGGGCGGTGGCAGCATCGACGGCCCGTCAGTCACCATCAAGACCCAGAAACCTGTGGCAGTGCGACTGGAACAGAGCTATGAAGGCTATTGGCCGGTAGAGAAGAGGGATATCAAGAAGACCCCTTGGGGGATGGGTGAGTATGCCTTTGAAGGCAAGGGCGCCATCCTGACATATCACTTCACTCTTCCGAAGAACTATAATGTGAAAGACTACCAGGCAAACGTCGAGGTCTGGGTGGACGGCAGCCTCTACAAGACCGTCCTTCTCCCCACTGCCGGCAACGGCCAGACCCGCGAGATCTGCGGCATCTGGGACCTTTCCCTCGGCGAGCACAAAGTCGCAGTGAGATGGACCAACAAACCCGACGATATCAACATGGTAGTCGACTGCATCAACATCTTCTCCGATAAACCAAAACCCGTAAAACACGTTAATAAATAGCTCGTTATGAACGTATTGCTTATTGTTTGTACATTGATGTCGGGGTTGATTACGGCTGACCTTGACACCATTACTACGGTAAATGGAGAGGTGTTGCATACTAACGTGAGAAAGGTAGGAAAGACCAGCATTTTGTTCAATGAAACATACTACAAAGCCAGGACTGTCAGTGATCTGAAACTTTCATACATTTCCTCCATCCATTTCAGCGATGGTTTCAAAGTGAGTTTTACCGATGGCGTATTAAACCGGGAGGGCCTTTTGGATTCAAGAATTGTGAAAGATATAATGAATTATTCTGCAGAAGGCCTTTTCAATCTTACGGATGAAGAAATGCTGAGTTATCTCGGCCCCGATGATTATTATGGCAAATGGCATCCGGCTCAAAAAAGGATGGACCTCGGTGCATATCAGATTGGTGCGGGAGGGCTTCTGTTTGGCCTGGGAGCATTCTGGAACAGTAAGCAGGCCGTTTGTGATCCTGACAAGAAAGCGGGAGTCATAGGAGATATAATGAGCATGTTGCATTTTGCCCGCAGTGCATTTCCTCTGGGATTGTGCCAAATGGGAATGACAAGTCTTCTCTACGGAATCGGCGAAATCGCAGCAAACTCCATCTACGTTGAGTGTTTCAATAAGGGTATCAATGTCGGTAGTTATTCTGCCGATAAAGCAAAAACACGGCAGGTAATAGGCACAGGAATGGCTATTGCCGGAATGCTGGGTGCTCTTGCGGGAACTCTTTACTGGAATGCATCGTTCAATCCGAATGTCGAGTATTCGCTCTTCGGAAACCGGGAATTCACGGGTTATTATTATGAAGACGATTTAGTAATCTACACGGAGGATGAATCAGGGAAAATAGATGATATAGGAGTAAAAGACAGAGACTTTACTTCATACATAGGGCCATGGTCTGTCGTCTGCAGTACTTTGCTGATGCATTATGGCTTGTCTATGGTGGTGTCTGCAAAGGCGTCGTCCCCGGAGAGAGTTAAGTCAGAACTGACATTGGGAGCCGTTCCGGGAGGATATGGCCTTACATACAAATGGTAAACTACATGAATAGAATATGAAAAAGGTTTTTATTT
>JAGCUK010000071.1 GCA_017962925.1 Bacteroidales bacterium | reverse complement strand
GGGTTGCTGGAGTTGGGGGTGACGCGTATCAGTATGGGGGTGCAGTCGCTGGATGATGGCATCCTGCGCTGGATGAATCGCCGTCATTCGGCGGATGGCGCACGGACCGCGTTCAAAACCATTCGCGCAGCGGCCGGCGAGGGGGCCCTCCCCTGCGATGTAAGCGTCGACCTGATAACCGGGGTGCCGGGGATGACCCTGGAGATTCTGGAGAGGACGGTGGAGGAGGTCATCGGCTGGCGGCCGGAGCATATTTCCGCCTACCAATTGAGCATCGAAGAGGGCAGTGAGTTGGCGCGGATGATTGAAAGGGGCGAGGCAGTTGAGTTGGATGAGGAGGAGTGCCGGGGGCAGTATGATTTGGTGTGTGGGCGCTTGGCAGAAGCGGGATATCATCACTACGAAATCTCCAACTGGGCCCTCCCGGGGCACGAAGCTATCCATAATTCAGCCTACTGGACCCGCCACCCCTATGTGGGCCCGGGCCCCGGTGCTCACTCGTTGGCTATCGCGGAGGGGAAACAAATGCGGAGCTGGAACAGCCAGAAACTGAGCGGCTGGACTATGGAAAGCGAAACCCTCACACCGGAACAAATCCACACAGAAGAAATCATGCTGCTGGCCCGCACCGACAAAGGCCCCATCCCGGAACGGGACTGGTTCATCGCCGACGAAATTATCCCTGATCTGCTATAACATGCTCCGCCGCGGCGCAAAGGGCATCGTAGAATTCGGTGCCGAAGCGGCGGATGAGGGGATCCCTCAAGAATTGATATACCCGTATGCCTTCACGCTTGCCGCGTTCGAAGGCGCATTTGCAGATATCCCAGCGGTGCAGGTTCAGGGCCATGCCACCCCCGCGGAACTTCTTCACGCGGATGGGATATAGCGCACAGGAGACCGGCTTCTGCAGCCCGGCCTTCTCGATGCCGCACAGGCAGTTATCCCCTTCGAAACAGCAATAGGCGCATTCCTCGGACCCGGGCACCAGCGGTGTAACCAGGTCCCCTTCTCTATCTACCGCAAAAAATCCTGATGCCTCGGCGGCAACACGCCCTTCCGGACGGATCAGCGGGGAGAACAGGTGGAAATCGCGCTCCAACGCTGGAATCTCATCCTCCTCCAGCGGCGCGCCGCTATCCCCAACAATGCAGCAGGCGCCCTTGCAGACGGGATAATCGCAGGCAAAGAACTCGCACACGACATCCTCGCTCACGAGCACATCGCCAATCTGGATTATGGTGCCTAAATCCTCCCTTCTCATTTGATTACATATTCGACCTTGCTCCCCTTCCCGAGCGCTTCCACCACCGCCGCCACATCATCCACCGTCACCTTGGAAAGATAGGTGGAGTTGTTGGAAATCATGTCCTTGCCCTCGGAATTCCGGCGGAGGAAAGCCTCCATCACATAGTCCGGATCCGCCGCCTCTCCCGCCATCTCCTGCGCCAGGGCATCCTTCAGTCCCTTCAGGGTCGCGGGGGATATGGAAGTGGAAGAAATCCTCGCCAGGGACTCGCGCAGGCGGTTCATCACCTCCATCGGCTCCGCAGGTTCCACGTCGGCAGGCAGGCCCTCGGAAGGGCAGGGGCGGCAGTTGATGAACACCGCGATGCGTTCTGTGGGCAGCAGGGTGAGTTCAGGCACTATGTTGAAGTAGCAGCCCATCGGGGCGAGGTCCAGCACCAGCTCGCGGCGCATGTGCTCCACGGCAAGGCGGAAGGCACACCAGGCCTGCATGGTAAACGGACGCTCCGCCGCCATCGCAACATTCGCGCTGGAGCCATCCCCCACCAGACGGTCATTCTTATCCACCGTGTAGGTAGACCACCCCGAACGCATCTGGTAGGTCACTTTCGGGCGCACGGAGAAGGTCTTGTTGCCGTGGAAGCTGCGCATCACCCTGCAAAGGAACTTCTGCAGGCCATAGGCGCTGAGGTTGCCCTCTATGAAGATCACCCCGTCCTGGCACTTCAGGAACTGGTTGGCGAAGTAGCTTTCGGCATTCTCCGGCAGATCATCCCCCAACTTGCAGACGGACTTGGTGGGAGGATAGTAGAAGTCCGGGCACATAATGCTGTCCGCCACGGCATTGATGCCTTCGGTGGAGAAGCGGAAATCTTCCTGGCGTAGGGCTTCGCTGCGCTTGTAGTAATCGAAAGTGCGCTTGTTGATGGAGCGGTTTTTCTGGATGGAGAAGATGGAGCGGAAGAGCAGGTTCAGCCGGTCAGCAGGGGTGGTTCCCACTATGCGCATGTCCGAAATCGTCACCTTGCAATTCATAGTTATGCCGTTGGCTTCCAGCATGTTGCGGAACTGCATGGCGTCCATCCCGCATACATCGTACAGCCCGAGCATATCCCCCACGAAAGCGCTCTCGCCCTCTTTGATTCCGGGCACTTCGGTGAATCCGCCGCGGAGCAAGAATGCATAGCGGACCTTGGTGTCGGAGGTCTTCCGGAACACCACCTTCATGCCGTTGCTGAAGGTCCAGAGGGTGCCGCCCGTCTGGGGATCGGTGGTCTCGGACTTGACCTTAACTTTCTTTTCGACGGGATAGTAGAGGGAGAGGGTGTCAGTTGCCTTGCCGCGGTAGGCGATGGGTGCTTCGGGGGCCTTCCAGGAATCCCGGAAAACCTTCTCCAGCGCCCGCGTATCCAGGGAATCCGACGGCGTGCCGTATTGCACGGTGAGGTTCCGGCGCACGTCCAGCAGGGCGGCGACGAAGCGGTTGAACATCGCCAGATCCTGCTCCGGAGAGATTCTGCGGCCGCTGAAGAAATTGACTATCTCCTTGCGGGATGCCATGCTGGCGCCGTAGATGTAGTTCGCGGTGCAGAGGGTCACGAAGTCCTTATTGGTCATGTCGCCGGCGGTAGTTTCCTGAGCCCAGGTGCGGAAGCGGGCCTTGGCATCCTGAAATTCCTCCTGCGACACTCCGTTCTTGTCCAGATCCGCCAGCACCCCGGAAATCAGCGCTGTAGCGGCCTCCACGTCCTTCTCGTCCACTCCGGCCTCGAAGATGTGCTGCTCATCCGAATCCGTCTTGGAGCTGTCTATATACTTATATCGGAGGTATCCCAGAGGGATGTCTTTTTCCGCGAAGATGGCCTCCAGACGCTTGCGGAGGATATACCCCAGCTGGCGCGCGTACATAGTGGTCACGAGCGGCTGAGGCGTGCTCATGTATTTCTGCTGCGTCCGGGAGGTGGCGTAGACTACGCGGATCTCCGAGAGATGGCGACAGCCGTTGTTGTAGTGCAGAAAGCGGGCGCGGTCCGAAGGGTTCCAGACATAGGTGGATTTATCTTCCGCTGGCACCCGTTTGGGCACGGTGAGGGACATCAGATAGAGCCGGTCCTTCAGTTTGGCGGCATCCAGATCGCCGCAGGCCACTATCGCCTGCTCTCCCTTGCTGCTATTGATGAGGTCGAAAAGCAGGATAATGGTGGAGTCCAATGCAACGGATTGGAAGGTGGGCACATCTTCAAAGTTGAAGATCGCGGCGCCGCCGGAGTAGGAAATATAGCCGTCCCGAGTGTAGCCAACGCCCTTCGACGAAAGGAATCCGTAGTCCAGCGCAGCCCGCACATCTTCCTGATTATCAACGCCTTTCTTGACTAGAGCGAAGTTGGCATAACCTTTGGAAGATGTATTGTGGACGATGTAGTATGTGATTCCGTTGGCAAAGCGTCCGGTGCTGATGCCGGCCTGCTGCCCGAGAGTGGGTAATTGCTGAGCGGACACCCTGGCTGGGAAGGCCAGGATGATTGAAATAAAGAGTATGTGCCTTAACGCTTTGAACATATTAAAGCCGCGCGACACAAAAATACAACAAAAATTACTATTTTTGCGATTCGTAACAAGGATTGAACCAAAACAAATTATAAGAAAATGAAAAAGCTTATCATCATTGTAGCAACGTTGCTCGCCGCCGCATCCGTGTATGCACAGGATATGGCTACCCTTACGGAGACCTACAACAGCGCTATTACCGCCAATGAAGCAGGCAATGTAGAGCTGGCTCTTCAGACCTTCAAGGATGCTCTCGTAATGGCCGAGGCTCTTGGAGAAGAGGGCGCAGAGATTGCAGCCAATTGCAAGACTTCCATTCCCATCCTGACTTTCTCTCTCGCAAAGAAGGCCGCAAACGCAGCTGAATACGACAAGGCTGTGTCCGGTCTGAAGGAGACTATCGAGGTGGCCAACAAATATGGTGCAGAGAACATCGCCGACGAGGCGACCGTCCTTATCCCCCAGGTGCTCATGCAGAAGGCAAATGGCTTCTTCAACGATAAGGATTATGCCGGTGCCGCCGATGCATACAAGGCAGTTCTTGCCGAGGATGCAAACAATGGCATGGCAAGCCTCCGTCTTGGTGCTGCTCTCAAGTCTCTCGGAGACAAGGATGGTGCAGTCGAGGCATTCCAGGCAGCTATCGCCAACGGCCAGGACAAGGCCGCAAGCAAGCAGCTCGTAAACCTCTATCAGCAGGATGCAAAGGCCAGCCTGAAGGCAAAGAAGTATGACGATGCCATCGCTTCCGCTCTCGAGTCCGTGAAGTATGGCGAGACTCCTACCGCCTATCAGATCGCTGGTACCGCAGCTTCCAACGGTGGCAAGACCAAGCAGGCAATCGAGTTCTTCGAGAAGTATATCGAGCTTGCTCCTAACGCCAAGAACAGCGGAGACATCCTCTTCAGCATCGCTGTTTCCTATCAGCAGCTGAAGGACACCGCAAAGGCCAAGGATTACTACCACAAGGCAGTTGCGGATCCCAACAAGATCTCTCAGAAGAATCTTGAAGCAGCAAAGGCACAGCTCGCTGCAATCAAGTAAGACCATGACCTTCCTGGAACTTCTGGCTCCGGCAAGGAATGCTGACATCGGCATCGCTGCGATTGACTGCGGTGCCGATGCCGTATATATTGCAGGGCCGCAGTTCGGCGCGAGGAAGGATGCGGGCAATCCCGTCAGTGAGATTGCACGCCTGTGCGAACATGCCCACAAGTTCGGGGCGAGGGTGTTCGTCACCATCAACATTTTATTGAGGGACGATGAGATGGAGGAGGTGCACCGGCAGATGCTTGCGGAGCAGGAAGCTGGCGCGGATGCTTTCATCATCCGGGACATGCGCATTTGCGGATGGGAGGATATCACCGTTCCCCTGCACGCATCCACTCAGTGCGCGATCCGCAGCGCGGAGGATGCAAAGCACTATGAGGCAGCAGGTTGCAGCCGCATAGTATTGGAAAGAGAGCTGCCACTTTCCACCGTCAAGGAGATATGCTCCGCCGTGAATTGCGAGGTGGAATGCTTCGTGCACGGTGCCCTCTGCGTATGCTACAGCGGGGAATGCCGCCTGAGTGAGTATCTCGATGGGCGGAGCGCAGACCGCGGCGAATGCATTCAGGCCTGCCGCTCACTCTACGACCTTGTGGATGAATCCGGCAAGGTTCTGGTGCGGAACAAGGCTCTGCTTTCGCTCAAGGATCTGAACCTGCAGGCACGCCTGCCCGAGCTGGCAGATGCCGGGGTTTGCTCTTTCAAGATAGAGGGACGGCTGAAGAGTATGTCCTATGTGAGAAATGTCACCCGCTACCATTCCCAGGCGTTGGATGCATTGGTAGCCGCCGAGCCCGAAAAGTATGCCAGGGCAGCCTTCGGAAGGGTTTCCGGAGGGGTGGAGCCGGATCCTTGGAAGACTTTCAACCGGGGTTACACGGAGTTGTTCTTCGACGGACGGCGCGGAAAATGGTCTTCTATGGACGCCCCGAAGTCAATGGGAGAGTTTATCGGAACGGTGGTGGCCCTCAAGAGGCGGGGAAACAATGTTGAAATCGGGATAAAACCCACTCACAGGAGCCTGGAACTGCATAATGGCGATGGCTTCGCTTTCGCCGGGAAAGGCCAGGTTACCGGGTTCCGCGGGGACGTTTGTTCGGGTAACACCATTGTTAGCAAGTGGGTTGACGGGCTGCATGAAGGCCTGTCCATATACCGCAATATAGACACTGCTTTCGAGAAGGAATTGGACAAGAATCCCTGCCGCAGGGAGGTCTCAGTGGCACTTTCCGTGCACGTCCACGGAAAATGGAACATAGATGTTACGGCGGTTTCGGAGGATGGCCGGGAGTTCACCAGCCCCTTCAAGGCGGATCTTGAGAAGGCAGAAAACCGGGAGCGCGCCGAAGCGATGCTCCGGGAGCAGCTCGGAAAGAGGAGTCTGCACTATATTTTTCACGTGGATTCCGTGGTTTCAGACGTGCCGGGCGGGGCTTTACCGCTTCTCAGCGCCTCCACCATCAACAGTATCCGCCGGCTGATTGCGGAGGATCTGGATTCTATGAAGGTTGTCACTCATCCCATGATGAATTGCCCTCGTACGGCAGTTTCTACAGACTTACCGGCAGGCTCACCTGCAGAAACGGGCTTGCTGATGAAGTCTAAATACTGCATTAAGTATGAACTGGGGATGTGCCCGGTTCATCAGGGCGCAAAAACCGTCGGGAAGCTGTTCCTTCTGAACAATGGCCGCCGCCTTGCATTGGGATTCGACTGCAAGGCCTGCGAAATGAGCGTCAGTCCTGCTCCCAGTCTGTAAGTTTCAAATCGGGAATCCTCTCGAAATGGCGAGTGTTGTGAGTAACCAATGTAAGATTGGCGTCTATTGCCGTTGATGCAATTAATAGGTCGAAACTATCCAGCACCGTTCCTTTTGCTTCCAGTTCGGCCCTTAGTCTGCCGTAAGTATCCAGGCTATTGCCAATCGGAAGGATTTTAAATGTGTTTTTCACAAAGTCCGCTTCTCCGATATGTCGCTCATAACCACCCTTATAGGCGCCGTAAATCAATTCACCCAAGGTGATCTCGCTCACAGCACAGTTCTCGAAACCGCTTTTCTCGATCCTTCTCCGTGCGCCGTGTTGGTCCTTGATCATCGAGATCAATACAGTTGTATCTAAAAGATACCTCATAACTCTATCACCTCCCTGTTATTGACTCTGGAATCATGTAGTTCCTCGGCGATGGCCCATGAGTCACGGGAATCACTGAACCATCCCGTCTTTGGTAAAGCAGCAAACGGATCATCTTTCGTTGCCGCAGACTCAATTATCAAGCGTGGACCACGCATTTCAATGGCAATGGTATCTTTTTCCTGCAAGGAAAGTTTCTTTAGAATCTTTGCCGGAATAATGATGCCGAGGCTATTACCAATTCTGATGATTTTTGTGCGCATATCGTCGAGGTTTTTGATGCGCAGCAAAGGTAATAATATTTCCATGAATTTACAAAATGTTATAACATCATTCCAGGGCGAAGGTGAGTTTGACGTCACCGAAGCGACCTTCGATGGATTTGCCCTTGGTGAAGTAGGTGGAACCGAGCTGGCCGCGCCATACGATGTCGTCCGCGCTATGGATCGGGATTTCGATGTCGAAGCCATAGGTTTTGGATTTAATCTTCACCGAAGCAGCGCATTTCCAGTTGGTCTGGGTGCCGCCGTCATCTTCTGAAATCAGGAATGCAAGTTTGTCCAGCTGGTCAGAGAAATCCGTCACCAGAACCGCGTTGAAGCGTTTCCTCTGCCCCATCTCGCCTCGTTTTACAACCACTACGAAATCGGTGATGGACGGAGTATAATTCTTAAGTTGCTCCTCGGTGGAAGCATAGAAACTGTGCACCCCGCCGCACCAGACATGGAACTCGCTGGCACCAGCGAACCAGGGATCATACTGCCTGAGCATGGTGAAATCCCTTATGTACAGGTTATAACGGTCCACATCGTCGTCATCGTCATATTCGTCCAGCCAGGATTTGGTGCCGAAGAATGCCTCCAGGGGCACACAGTCGGAGTCGTCGTTGCGGTTTATCACCCACACCGGCCTTTCCATGGCGAGTTTCTCGTCAACGAGCACGGAATCGGTCACCTCGTAGCGGCCGGACTCTCCCGAAACGACATATGCATAGTTGGTTTCCGAGCCATTTGCCGGATCGAAGGTGATCAAGGGCATCGTTTCTCCGTCCCATTCTTCGGAGTAAGGCCAGTAGATCTGGAGGCCTGATTCTTTCAAGCCATCCAGATACTTCTGCACATCAGCCGCACCGGCTTTGGTGGAAGTCGAAGTTCTGGCAGCAAGATAATCCTCAATCATCGAGCGTATGGGTACGGAGTAGACGCCGGCTTTGGTGCCTTTCGTGCCGACCCCGGCGCCGGGCACAGTCAGCAGGTCCGCCATCATATACTCTTCGTCATAACCATTGTCTGATGAGGTGCATACGGCATCGTATACTTCCCTCAACTGTTCCGAACCTAAAGGCAAAGAAGACAGCATTCGTGCGACCTCCTGCCTTGTCATAATAGTATTCCTTTCGATGTTTTCAACCGATGCGCCGCCTCGGTTGCAAGCGCTTGCAGCGAGCAGCACTACCGCCGCTGCGAAGAGAGTTTTGAGTAATGTCTTCATCCCCACTATCGTTTTTGCAAAGTGAGGAAGAATTATCAGTTTAAAAAAACGATTAAACGCTTAAGTTGCAAAAACGCCCTCCCAGCCCGCTGCATCTGCGACAATTTTTTAAAAAAATTACACAAAACACCACCTGAAACGTAAACAAAAACTGTTTCAGGTGCATGTTTATGTTTGAAGGATAGAAATCCTATCCGTTTTCGATGATATCGGTCAGGAAATCGGTGATGTCGATACCGGCGGCGCGGACCATCTTGGGCACGAGAGATGCACTGGTCATGCCGGGGATGGTGTTGACTTCGAGGAAGTAAAGACCATCCTCGGAGTAGATATAATCCATCCTCACCAAACCGGAGCAATCCAGGTTCTCGTAGATGCGGGCGGTAGTCTCCTGCACCAACTTCACAATCTCATCGGAAGCCTCGGCAGGGCATACCTCACGGCTGTGGCCGTTATACTTGGCATCGTAGTCGAAATACTCGTTCTCGGTGATGATCTCGATAATGGGAAGAGTGTGCACCACGCCGGAAGTGCGGTAGGCGGCGCAAGTGAACTCACGGCCGTTGATTCCCTGCTCCACAAGCACGGTAGGGCCCTCGGAGAAGGCATATCCCACTGCAGTGGCCACATCTGCCGGTTCCTTCACCATGGTCACTCCGAAACTGGAACCGCCAATTGTAGGCTTCACGAACACAGGGAACTTCAGCGAGGCGGCCACCTGGGTGGAGAATGCCTCCAGGTCGGCCCCCTTATGCACGAACGCATCCGGGGCGCACTTGACTATGCCGAGATCCCGGATGTAGCTCTTGCAGGCGTACTTGTCGAATGCGATGGCACTTACGGCGGCGGAGCAAGTGCTGAAGGGGATGCCCAGCATCTCCAGATAACCCTGAAGCTGCCCACTCTCGCCAGGGGCGCCGTGCTGCATGATGTAAACGTAGTCGAATCGGACTTTCTCGCCCAGCACGGTGATACTGAAATCGGTCTTGTCCACCTCCGGGCGAGAGCCCTCGGGGAAGGTCACGCGCATGGCATCCTTCTTCTTGCAGGCCACCAGCTGCCACTTGCCGAAGCGGGCAAAAATCTCGTAAACATCATATCTGTCGCCGTCGATGCGCGATGCGGTGAATTCCCCGCTGCGGCACGCCACCTCCCATTCCGAGGAATCGCTGCCGTAGATAACGGCTATGGTCTTGTACTTTCCCATATTATTCGAAATAGTAATCTTCTTCTGACTTATTCTCCGCCTGGCCTTCGTCGGTGGTCTCGATATCACCGCCGGTACAGTTCAGGTTGAAATTGATAGTTGCCGGAGCGATGAAACGGTCCGATTCGATGAACACACCGTCCGCGAGGCACTTCTTCATCCAGATACCCCAGATGGGCAGAGCCATGTTGGAACCGCTACCCAAGGCCAGGGAATTGAAGTGGATCTGACGGTCTTCGCCGCCCACCCAGACGCCGCAGGTGATACTCGGGGTGTAGCCGATGAACCAACCGTCGGAGTTGTCGTTGGTGGTTCCTGTCTTGCCGGCAATCTCACCCTTCAGCCCGTAAGCCGAACGCAGGCGGGCGCCGGTGCCGTGGTTCACCACACCTTCCATCAGGTTCACCATCAGATATGCGGTATTCTCGCCGATGGCCTCACGCTTGCGGTTGGTGAATTCGGAGAGCACGTTGCCCTGGCTGTCCTCGATGCGGGTGACATACATCGGGGTGATGTAAACGCCGCGCGAAGGCAGGGCATTGTAGGCCGCCACCATCTCCAGCACGGAGATATCGGCAGCGCCCACGCAAAGAGCGTAAACCTCTTCCAGGTGGCTGTGCACGCCCATCTTGTGCATCATTTCCGCCATGGCGTGAGGGCCGAACTGTTTCATCAGGTAAGCGGAGATGTTGTTGGATGAATGGGTGAGGCCCCATTTCAGAGTCACCGTCTTACCTATCCATTCGTCTTTGTCGGTAGAGCGCGGAGTCCAGTCGGTGCCGTCGCCGGCGATGAAGGACTGAGGCACGTTGATGACCTTGTCGCAAGGGGACATCCCCTCCTGCATTGCGAGAGTGTAGAGGAAAGGCTTGATGGTGGATCCCACCTGGCGCTTGCCCTGGCCGACGTTGTCGTATTTGAAGTAGCGGTAGTTGGGGCCGCCCACGTAGGCCTTGAGGTGCCCGGTGACTGGCTCGATCGCCACCATGCCGCAGCGGAGTATGCTCTTATACCAGAGGATGGAATCGTTCGGGGTCATCACCGTATCCACATAACCCTTCGTATTCCAAGCGAACACCCGCATCTTGACGGGCTTGTCGAACTGCGCGAGGATATCCGCCTCGGGCACTCCCGCCTTGTGCTGCAGGCGATAACGGTCGCTCCAGCGGCGGGCGTTGGTCATCAGGCGGTCCCTGGTGGCCTTATCCACATCCCCCGCGAACGGAGCGTTCTTCTTCCACTTGTTCTCGCGGTCGAAGGCCTTCTGCAGGTTCTTTCCAAGGTGCTCGGCAACCGCCAGCTCGGCGTTCTGCTGCATCTTGTAGTTGATGGTGGTGTAGATTCGGAGGCCGTCCTTATCCAGGTCGTACTTCTCTCCGCCCGGTTTCTTGTTCTTGTTGAGCCAGCCGAAGAGTTCATCGTCCCGCCAGCGCAGGGAATCCGCGGTGTAATCTTCTGCGAACTGATATTTGCTGCGCTTGGGCTTCTCAGCGTTCATGTCCCGGCGGAGAAGATCCCTGAAATACGGCGCCAGGCCGGCGTTATGGTCCCTCACCTGATAGATCAGGTTGATGGGCACCTGCTTGATGGAATCCGCCTCTGCCTTGGTGATGTATTTGTTCTTCGCCATCTGGCCGATCACGAAATTGCGGCGGCCGAGGGCGCGTTCGGGGTTGATGACGGGATTGTAGCGGGTGGGTTTGTTCACCATTCCCACCAACGTCGCAGCCTCCTCCACCGTGAGTTCGGAAGGGAGTTTGTCGAAGAAAGTCTCGGATGCTGCACGGATGCCGTAGGCGCTGCTGCCAAAGAAGACAGAGTTCAGATACATAACAAGGATTTCATCCTTAGTATAATTACGCTCCAACTTCACTGCCGTAATCCACTCCTTCAACTTGATCCACACCATGCCTATCTTGCCGACTCCCTCCTTTCGGGGATAGAGGGTCTTGGCAAGCTGCTGGGTGATGGTGGAGCCGCCGCCCTGGCTGCTATCCCTCATGAGGATAGTCTTGACCGCCACGCGGATGAGGCCCTTGGTGTCGATGCCAGAGTGCTTGCGGAAGCGGGCATCCTCCGTGGCGATGGTGGCAGCCACCAGGTTGGGAGAAAGCTCCTCGTAGCTGACGAAAGTGCGGTTCTCTATATGGAAGGTGGTGAGCACCTCGCCGCCGTCCGCGATGACCTGGGTGGCCAGTTTGCTATCCGGATGCTCCAATTCCTCGAAGGAAGGAATCTTGGCGAATATGGAAACCAGCAGCAACAGGAACAGTATCAGAGCGAAGGGCGCGGTGACCAGAATCCAGAACCACTTGATTATTTTTTTCTTCGTTTCGTCTTTCATTTTTTTAATCTACGATTAGAATTACAAAGTTAATTTTTTTTGCCGACAAATTTTGATAATTAGCGAGTTTGTGTTTTACTTTGCAGAAAATTTGAACGTTATGGAGGGTAATTTAGTCATCGTCGAATCGCCTACCAAAGCTCGGACTATTCAAAAATTTCTGGGCCAGGGTTTCACGGTAAAAGCAAGCGAAGGGCACATCAGAGACCTGCAGGAAAAGCAGCTCAGCATCGATATAAAAGGAGGCTTCTCCCCGGAATATGTCATCCCGGACAATAAAAGAAAGGTCGTGGCGGAGCTCAGCAAACTGGCGAGCAAAGCAGAAACCGTCTGGCTGGCTTCCGATGAAGACCGCGAGGGGGAGGCTATCTCCTGGCATCTGATGGAGACTCTGGGACTGGATAAGTCCCGCACCCGCCGTATCGCGTTCCACGAGATTACCAAAGACGCCATCCTCAGCGCCATCGAGAATCCCCGCGAGGTGGATATGAACCTCGTCAATGCCCAGCAGGCCCGCCGCGTGCTGGACCGTCTGGTGGGCTTTGAACTCTCTCCCATCCTCTGGAAAAAGATCAACCGCGGCCTCTCCGCAGGGCGCGTGCAGAGCGTGGCTCTCCGCCTGGTGGTGGATCGCGAGAGGGAGATCATGGCATTCACTCCCGAGAGATTCTATAAGGTAGAAGGAAACTTCATCACCCCCGCCGGCACGAGCCTCAAAGGCATCCTCGATGCCAGGTTCAAGACCGCGGAGGAAGCAGAATCTTTCCTGAAGGATAGCATTGGCGCAAAGTATTGCATCGCCTCCGTAGACAAGGCGGAAGGCACCCGCTACCCCGCGCCGCCATTCACCACCTCCACCCTCCAGCAGGAGGCATCCCGCAAGCTCCACTTCCCCGTGAGCACCACGATGCGGCTTGCGCAGACGCTGTATGAGAAAGGTCTCATCACTTACATGAGAACGGACTCCACGAACCTCTCCGGCCTTGCCCTCGGCACCGCCAAGAAGTTCATCCTGGACAACTTCGGCCCGGAGTACAGCCACCCCCGGCAGTACAGCACCGAGAGCAAGGGAGCGCAGGAGGCGCACGAAGCCATCCGTCCTACCTATATCGAGAATACGGATATCAGCGGCAATTCGCAGGAAAAGGCTCTATACAACCTGATCTGGAAGAGGACGGTGGCATCCCAGATGAGCGAGGCGCGCCTCCTCAATACCACCATCCTCATAGCATCCGACAAGCGCCCCGAGAAGTACGCCGCCGAGGCCTCTGAAATCCTCTTCGACGGCTTCCTGAAGGTCTATATGGAAGGAAGCGACGAGGAAGTGGCAGAAGAAGGACTCACCGTGGTGCCGGACATCCACACCGGAGATACTCTATTCGCGAAGGAGCTGGATGCGGAGTGCAAGTTCACTCGCGCACCTCAGCGCTACACCGAAGCCTCCCTCGTCAAGAAACTGGAAGAACTGGGCATCGGCCGCCCGTCCACATACGCCCCCACAATCACTACCCTCACCAAGACCAGAGGCTACATCGCCGCAGGCAATAGGGAGGGAAGCAAGGTGGAGGTCGTGAACTTCAAGCTGAAGGGAGCGGACCTGAGCTCTTCGAAGAAGAAGGAGCTGGTGGGAGAAGACCGCGGCAAACTACTTCCGCAGGACGTGGGTCTGCTCGTAACCGATTATCTGGTGGAGAACTTCCCCCACATCATGGATTATAACTACACCGCCGAGGTGGAGGGTACTCTGGATAAGATCGCCGAGGGCGAAGAGGACTGGAAGGGCTGGCTCAAACGGTTCTACCCTAAATTCCACCAGGCTGTGGAGCTCCGCATGCACGACGGGCAGTACACCCACGTGGAAAGGGTTCTTGGAATCGACCCCGCCGATGGTCAGCAGGTGATTGCCAAGTATGGCCAGTTCGGTGCGTATGTGCAGAAAGGCGAGGGCGAGACCCGCAAGTTCGCGAGCCTGGAGAAGGGGCAGTTGATCGAAACCATCACTCTGCCAGAAGCTATCAAGTTACTGGCTCTGCCAAGGCTGGTGGGTAGCTACAGGGGAGTGGATATAGTGGTCACCAAGGGCAAGTACGGCCCCTATGTGAGATACGGCGACCTCAACATCACCCTTTCACGCAAGACAGAGCCTCTTACCGTAAGTCTGGAGGAGTGCATTGCTGCCATCGACGCCCAGATAGCGGCCGCCCCCGAGAATAACGTGCTCCGCGAATTCCCCGGCGAGGACATTGCCATCATCAACGGACGCTACGGACCCTACATCAAGCACGCGGGCAAGAACTACCGCATCCCCAAAGGGAACAAGGCAGAAAGCATAACTCTGGAGGATTGCAGGAAGTTTATTGCCGACGGGCCGACCGGCACAGCAAAGACCAGCTACCGCAAATTCAAGAAATAACCCGCGAGCTCCATATCTTCCGGAGTCGTGAGTTTGATATTCTTCCTCTCTCCCTCGATGAAGGAGAGGGGAATTCCGTATTTAGCGGCCACTGACGCATCGTCGGTGTAGGAGGTGTCGTATGGAAGAGTGTAGGCCGCCTTCAGCTCCTCGGAAAGGAACATCTGAGGGGTCTGCGCGCCATAAACCATGGCACGGTCGGGATCCGGCAGGCCGCTGGCTTTCAGGGCTCCGTCGGCACCGCGATCCAGGCTCTTGAGGGTGTCGGTGACGGGCAGCACCGGGATCAGCGCACGGCACGTCTCCATCCTCGCAAACATCTCCCGGATCAAGGCCGCGGACACCAGCGGACGCACCCCATCATGCACTGCCACAACGGCGCCGTCGGGCACCTTGGCAAGCGCATTCTTGACGCTGTGGAAACGGGTGATTCCACCGGGCACTATCCTCTGGGGCACGTTGAGCGGATACTTCAGGCAGAGCTCTTCCCAGCGGGCGATGTGTTCCTTTGGGAGCACGGTGACCACCTTCACGTCCGGGCAGGCATCGAGGAACGCAAAGATGCTCCTGTGCAGCACCGGGAGGCCGTCCAGAAGCAGGAACTGCTTGGGCTCTGAGGCCTTCATGCGGGTGCCGCTCCCGGCGGCGGTGAAGATGACGTATTTTTTTCTTTCCATATTCGGGGAAAACCTGATGGCAAAATTAACTAAAATTCTTATATTTGTTAGACTAAACCTTTATCGATTGAAATGGCATTCTCTTTTTTGAATCAGGAACTGGCAATTGACCTCGGAACAGCCAACACCGTCATCTATCAGAACGATGAAATAGTGCTGGATGAGCCGAGTATCGTCGCTATAGACAATAACACCAACAAGTGCATCGCCATCGGGCAGAAGGCAAAACTGATGCAGGAGCGTACCAACCCCGGCATCAAGACCATCCGCCCTCTGAGGGACGGTGTGATCGCAGACTTCAATGCCGCGGAGATGATGATCCGTGGCTTCATCAAGGAAGTCAACAGCAAGCGTCACAGCCTCTTCACCCCGAACCTGAAAGTGGTGGTCGGCATCCCTTCCGGATCGACGGAAGTCGAGATTCGTGCCGTGCGCGACTCTTCCGAGCATGCCGGAGGGCGGGACGTCTATCTCATCCACGAGCCTATGGCATCCGCCCTCGGAATCGGCCTGGAAGTGCTTGCGCCTAAGGGCAGCATGGTGGTGGATATAGGCGGCGGCACCACCGAGATCGCAGTCATCTCCCTGGGCGGCCTGGTGATCCAGGACAGCATCCGCACCGCAGGAGACGTGTTCACCTCGGATATTCAGTACTATCTGCGTCAGCAGCATAATATCAAGGTCGGCGAAATCACCGCAGAGAAGATCAAGATCGCGGTAGGCGCCGTCATCCCGGACCTCGACGAGGCCCCCGAGCCGTTCATCGTGCGCGGTCCGAACCTGATGACCGCACACCCCGTGGAGGCAACCATCACCCACGACGAAATCGCCCACTGCCTGGACAAGTCCATAGCGAAGATCGAGACATCTATCCTCCATGTGCTGGAGCAGACTCCTCCCGAGCTCTACTCCGATATTGTGGAGAACGGTATCTTCCTTTCCGGCGGCGGAGCACTCCTCCGAGGCCTGGACAAGCGCCTCACCGACAAGGTCAACATCCCCTTCCACGTGGCGGATGATCCGCTGCATGCAGTGGGCCGCGGCACCTGCCTGGCCCTCAAGAACACCGACAACTATCCCTTCCTCATGAGATAGTCCATGTCGGGGGAGAAAAGGCCATACAGCGTTATCTGGAGCGCGGCAGTCTTCGTTATTTTGGAGATTGCCGCTATCCTTATGCTGAGCCGCACGTCTTCCCTTCAGGATATCTGGATCAGCCGCGCTTCGCACCGGGTGCATGCAAGCATCTGGGGCGGCGGAGAGAAGATCCGCAACTACTTCACCCTGGGCCAGTTGAACAAGACCCTTGCGCAGGAGAACTTCGAGCTTTCCTCCATGGTGAGGGAGTACTCGGAGAGGGATCTGTCTTACCGCGAGAATCATCTTTACGACAGCAATGTGGGGAATTTCCGCCTCGTGCCGGCAAGCATCGTCAAGGCCAGCCGCAACTCCCAGCATAACTACATCGTGCTGAACAAAGGCAGCGAGGATGGCATCAAGCCCCAGACCGGCATCATCACCACCAACGGCATCGTGGGAGTGGTGAACGCCGTGGGCAAGCGCTATTCCTACGGGTTGACGCTGATGAACGCCAAGGTCAACGTGAGCGCACGTATCGGCAAAACCGGGCTCGTAGGGGCGCTGGAATGGGACGGACGCCACAGCAACGGCGCCTTGATGAAGGGGCTGCCGCTGCACTACACCGTTGCTCCCGGAGATACCGTCTGGACCAGCGGCTTCTCCACCGTCTTCCCTCCGGACATCCCCATAGGCATCACCGGGCGCATCCGACAGGTGGACGGCAGCACCAATGAGGTGAGCGTGGAGTTGTTCCAGGACTTCAGCGCCCTGCGCTATGTGATCATTACCGAGAACCTCGACCGCGGGGAGATCGCTGAAATAGAAAAGGAGGGGCAGAAATGAGGCAGCGCTACATCTTTACATACCTGGTGCTTCTGGTCATCCAGATCATATTCTGCGCGCTGCTGAACCTGACGCAGTACGTGGTGCTTTGCTTCCTTCCGGTGATGATCCTGAGCCTCCCCATCACCCACAGCACACCCAGGCTGCTGCTGATAGCGTTCCTTACCGGGCTGGCGGTGGATTTCTTCACCAACGGAGTGCTGGGGCTGACCGTTTGCGCCCTGCTTCCCGTCGCATTCACCCGCAATTCCCTCATCCGCCTCGTCTTCGGCACGGAACTGCTCTCGAGGCAGGAAGATATCTCCATACATAAGCAAGGCCCGGCGAAAGTGCTGCTGGCGATACTGCTGGCAACATCGCTCTTCTTCCTAATCTACATCCCCGTCGATTGCGCCGGCACCCGCCCCGCAGGATTCATGGCGCTGCGGATGCTGCTATCCATTGCCCTGAGCACTCCTGTTTCTTATTATGCTGCCGGAGTGCTTGCTCCGAGGGAGGCCGACAGATGGAGATAAAACGCAGCGACAGACTCATAATCGGGCTCTGGGTGGTGATTCTTTTACTGCTCATCCGCCTCTTTTCTATCCAGATAGTGGATAATTCCTACAAGCGGGATGCGGCCAATAATTCCATGGTCTATCACACTATCTATCCACCCCGCGGCATCATTTTCGACCGCAACGGGGAGGTGCTGGTGGGCAACCGCATCTGCTATGATATTCTGGTGACACCAAGGGAAGTGACGGCTTTCGACACCCTCGCTCTGGCTCGGGCGCTGGACCTGGACACTCTCTGGATACGGGAGCAGATGGCCTATTACAAGAAATACCGCTCCCGCATCGGCTGGCAGACGCTGCAGTTCGCCAAGCAGGTGAGTGTGGAGAAGTATATGAAGTTCGCGGAGCGGGCCTACGATTTCCCGGGATTCCGCGGGCAGGTGCGTACCGTGAGGGAATATCCCTTCAATGCCGGGGGCAACCTGCTGGGCTATGTTTCCGAGGTGAATGACCGGGATATAGAGAAGGATCCTGAGGCCTACAAGAGCGGGGACTATATCGGCAAGACCGGCCTCGAGGCGGCGCGGGAGAAGGATTTGCGCGGGGAGAAGGGCTATCACGTGTTCCTGAGGGATTCCCGAAACAAGGTGCAGGACTCCTACAAGGACGGAGCCTTCGACAAGGAGGCAGTGCCGGGGAAAAATATAGTCACTACCATAGATGCGCACCTGCAGCAGTATGGGCAGGAGCTGATGAAGGGGAAGAAGGGCAGCCTGATTGCCATCGAGCCATCCTCCGGGGAGATTCTGGCGATGGTGTCCAGCCCCGGCATCGACGTGGATGTGCTGGCGGATATGGGGGCGAACTACCGGCGCCTGGCGGCAGATCCCGGACGGCCGATGTTCAACCGAACGGTGCAGGCGTCCTACCCTCCTGGGTCGGTGTTCAAACTCGTGAACGGGCTGATAGGCCTGCAGGAGGGCGTGCTGGAGCCCTGGTATCAGTATCCTTGTAACAAAGGTTATTACTACACCAAGACCCGCAAGTTGGGCTGTCACGCGCACAGGAGTCCGCTAAGGCTGGAAGAGGCGGTGATGATGAGTTGCAACGCCTATTTCTGCTATGTGCTGAAGAACCTTCTGGAGCGCCCGGAAGACGGGACTGTGAACGAGGAATTCGATAAGTGGAGGGAGTATGTGCTGAGCTTTGGTTTCGGGCAGAAGTTGGGTAGCGACTTCCCCTCCGAGCTGGGCGGGAACATCCCCACATCCAAGCTATATGACAAGCGCTACGGCAAGGGCCGCTGGCGCACCTCGAACGTGATTTCACTTTCCATCGGCCAGGGCGAAATCGGCGCCACGCCGCTGCAGATCGCGAATCTGGCGGCAATCATGGCAAACCGCGGATACTATTACATCCCCCATATCGTGAAGGATTCGGAGGGGTTGGAGATAGATGAGCGCTTCCGCGAAAGGCATTATACGAAGGTGGATACTTCGCACTTCGCGAAGGTGATCGGAGGGATGTGGATGGCGGTGAACGGAGGGCCGGGCGCCGGTGGAACCGCCGGGCTGGCGGCAGTGCCGGGGTTGGACATTTGCGGAAAGACGGGTACAGCGCAGAACCCCCACGGGGCGGATAACTCCGTCTTCATCTGCTTCGCGCCGCGGGAGAATCCCAAGATCGCAGTGGTAGGATATATAGAGAATGCCGGATGGGGCGGCTCCTGGGCCTGTCCGCTGGCATCGCTGCTGATAGAAAAATATCTACTCGGAGAGACTACGCGTCCGGAGCTGGAGAAACGCATGCTAAACGCTTCGTTCAATGTTGCAGGGAACTGACAGAGGCTTTAAAAGTTCGGTAGACTGGACGCTGATCGCCATCTACCTGCTGCTGGTCTTCATAGGCTGGCTGAACGTCTATGCCTCCATCCATACGCCGGACATGGGCTCGGCGCTGGCGTTCTCGCTGCGCAGCGGCAAGCAGTTCGTGTGGATCCTGACGGCGTTCGCGCTGGCGTTCGTGATTCTGTTCGTGATTAATCCGAGGCTATGGGAGGTGCTGTCCACACCGGGCTACCTGATAGTGGTGGTGCTGCTGGTAGCGGTGATTTTCCTGGGCTCTGAACACAAGGGGTCGCATTCCTGGTTCTCTGTCGGCCCGATAAGTTTTCAACCTGCTGAGATTTCGAAGATTACGACCTCGTTGCTGCTGGCGGCGCTGATGAGCCGGCAGGGCTTTTCGATGAGCCGGTGGAAGGATTTCTGGCAGGTGGCGGTGGTGCTCGGCCTGCCGATGCTGATTATCCTGGCGGAGAATGAGACGGGCTCGGCGCTGGTGTATGTGGGGATGCTGTTCGTGCTATATCGGGAGGGGCTGCCAGGGGTGTTCCTGCTGCTGATCGGGCTCGCCATAGTGTTGTTTATCCTGACGCTCAAGACATCTGTCTGGGTATCTCTGGCGGTGCTGGGGGTGATAGGTTTGCTGTACCTGTGGTATCTGCTGCGCAATACCCGGCCGCTGTCGCGGGAGAGAAGGTTTTCTATGAGGATGCTGCTGCTCGGAGTGGTGGTGTTCGCGGGGCTGGTTTTCTCTACGGATTTCGCATTTAACAAAGTGCTGCAGGACCATCAGCGTCTGCGCATAGAGGTGTTGCTGGGGATGAAGGATGATCCTCACGGAGTGGGATATAACGTGCGGCAATCGATGATTGCGATCGGTTCCGGCGGGTTCTTCGGCAAGGGTTTCACTCACGGCACGCAGAATACCGGCGGGTTCGTGCCGGAGCAAAGTACGGACTTCATTTTCTGCACTGTCGGGGAGGAGTGGGGCTTCTTCGGATGTCTGATCGTGCTGGTGTTATATGGGATATTGATTACCCGTATCGTGCAGGATGCGGAGCGATCGCGGGAGGCGTTTACGAGGATTTACGGATACTGTGTGGCAGCGTGTCTGTTCATGCATCTGTTCATCAATATTGGCATGACGATAGGGCTGATGCCTGTGATCGGAATACCGCTGCCTTTCTTGAGTTACGGGGGGTCGTCGCTGTGGGGATTTACGGTGATGCTGTTTATCTTTATAGCGCTTAATAGGCAAGAGAATAAATACTTTTAATACTATGGCGAATTCTGATTTTTTGAAGCTCGCGGAGGAGCGTTATTCCTGCCGGGCGTTTGAGAAGAAGCCGGTTCCGGACGAACTGATCGGCAAGATTCTGGAGGCAGCAAGGCTGGCTCCTTCGGCAGTTAACAAGCAGCCCGTGAAGATTTGGGTTGCGCGCCGCCCGGAGGTGCTGGAGAAGCTGGCAACCACTACCAAGTACCTGTTCGATGCGCCCCTGGTGTTCGTGGTGGGAGGCAGTCCTTCGCAGGCCTGGGTGAGTAAGATCGATGGCAAAAACAGGGCGGAGACCGATGCATGCATCGCGGCCACCCATCTGATGATGGAGATCCAGGACTTGGGGCTCGGGAGCTGCTGGGTCGGCTCATTCGATGCCGCCGCGGTGAAGGCGATGTTCCCTAAGGAGATGGAAGGTTGGGACCTGATTGCGTTGTTCCCGACCGGCTATCCCGCCGCCGGGCCTTCCCCGCGCCACACCGAGCGCAAGGCCATGGCAGAGTTTGCCGAGGAGTTGTAGATTTTTACTATATTTGCACCCCGGTTGGGCCGCCCCCCGGCCCAACGACAGCCTTGGTGGTGGAATGGTAGACACGAGGGACTTATACATATTTGAGTGCACTTCCTGAAAAGGGAGATGTAGAATGCCGTAAATTCAAGGAAACCTTAACAGGTAATGCTGATGGCAATCTTGAGCCAAGCCTCTGAAAAGAGGAAGGTGCAGAGACTAGACACGGCACGCCTAAAGAGCCACGCTCTATGGTGAAGGAATAGTCCAGACTACGAACGGGCAGGCATTTGCCCCCGGTGGCGAAAGCCATAGCAGCAAGAAAATCCCTTGGGCAGCAATGTCCGTGTGAGTTCGAGTCTCATCCGAGGCACAAGAGGCGCTCCTTTGCGGGGCGCCTGCATTATATCCGGGGCGGGTGAAAATTTGTTCCGAAATTAGGCCGAAAACGGGAACAAATACCTCAAAAAGACAGGTTTGTTCCGAAAAAACAGCGATTTTCGGAACAAACACTATTATTCTATTTAAAGGAGAGCGAAAATGTTTCAGTATGGTTTCAGTAAAAACATCTCGGTTATTCCCATCTGACTGATTACCAGATATTTCCACCCAATAGTTCGAGTCTCATCCGAAGCACAATACTCCTATTTCTTTACAGGGCGAATTGCGGCGGCATTGCAGCGAAGATAATTTTTCCTGTCAACCGAGCCGTAGTACTTTAAGCTAAGGAGGAGGGCCTTGTCAGGGGAAGATGTGTCAAGGGACGAAGACCAGTAGTAGCCATCAACAAGTTTGTTTTCCAAGGTCCAGCCATATGAATAGCCCGGAGTTGTAAGGAATATGCTCCTGCCGGTGATCTTGCTGGTTACTATCTTTCCGTCAATGCCATTCCTACGGAAGTAACGCCATTCGCATTTCTCCATGAGTTCTTTCCACTCGTTATCTGTGGGCATACGCCAATCTTTACCCAGGGCAAAGGCGGCAGCATCATCAGCTTTCTCCAGAGTAGTTAAACCATCGACACCGCCATAAGAACTCACGGTATTGTACTTTGTGAGCCGATCCAGATTACCAAGGTACCCTTCGCACCACTTGTACGTTGTCCATGTCAATCCGTCTTTCGCTAAGACATCGAAGTTATTATCATATCCCGGTGTGGTCTCCCCCCAGCAGTACAGGTCTCCAAAATCCGCCTCCGAGAATGCGCCTAAATTGGCATTTGCCCACTTGACGGAAAGCCCGAGATCGACTGCCTCTATCCGAAAAGGATCAAAGACCTCCACTTCGCATTTCAGCTCGTTTGCGCCGACCACAACTTTTACCGTAGCTGTTCCCGCAGCTTTGGCAGTAACAAGACCGTCATCGACTTCCACAACCGATTCATCGGAAGAAAACCATTCCAAATGGCCCAGTCCAGATCTCGACAACACTTCCAACTTCCCGGTTTCTCCAGTAAACAACTTCATTTTGTGCCTGCTGATTTGAGTAACATATATCGCGACTACGTTGACAGTACACCTTGCCGTCAAATTACCGCACGATGCAATAATGTAGGCGAAACCGGACTTGAGACCTACTACATCCCCTTTATCATCAACAGAGGCTATACTGCTGTCGGAACTGGTCCATTTGACCTTATTGTTTTTGGCATTATCGGGAGTAACAGTGGGAATGAGCCTGATAATTTCCCCCTCCTTGATGGTGACCGATGTCTGGTTGAGAGAAATGCTCTTCACGCGGGAAGATATCTCTAGCGGATTACACGCCGTCATTGCGGCAAGAACAGCTATGGTCAAACATAAAGTGATTATTCGTCTCATCATACAAGCGGTTACCTTACAAATATAATCTATTTTCACTTGTCCGTCAACACCCGACTCTTAGGCGCCACGTTAAGGATTATTGCAAGTGTTTATTATTATACCTTGTTTTATTGGCCGACCGAGGCACAAGAGGCGCTCCTTTGCGGGGCGCCTGCATTATATTCGGGGCGGGGGGGAGATTTGTTCCGAAAATAGACCGAAAACGGGAACAAATACCTCAAAAAGACAGGTTTGTTCCGAAAAAACAACGATATTCGGAACAAACACTATTATTCTATTTAAAGGAGACCGAAAAATTCGAATTTAACTACTGTCGCCAATCATCTACAACATATAACTCCCCTTTGTAAGTAAAGCAGACTTTGCTTTCCTTACCGGTGAGATAGAGGAACATCTTCTGCCCGGTTTTTGTGTTCTTGAAGTGGCCATAGTTGATTTTGCCAAGGCTCATACCGTTGGTCCTGATCAGATGGGTCAACAGGCCCTCTGGCATTTCGATGATGGATAGTTCATCAGTAGGAATAAGTTGCGGCTTGCCTATGTACGTGCCCAACTCGATTATGTCGTTCTCGTTGACCGAGATACCCTTGGGCCAATAAGCCAGCATTACACCCACCACGACAAGGAAAGTGACAGCGATAATAACGATAGTAACTATCATAGCAGTACGAGGAGATTTAGGAGCCATTATAGTGTAAATTCCGATTTATCTAACTCTCAAAGTTAATCATTATTCTTCAGACCCTCTAGAACCAGATAGATCTTTCGGTCGCATTTGGTCACTTTTTTCTGTGCTTGTAACCATCCACGAGAGCGCTTGTCT
>JAGCUK010000007.1 GCA_017962925.1 Bacteroidales bacterium | reverse complement strand
GCAACCGGCGTTGCTTTCAGCCGCAACCCTGCCTCCGGCGATAATAAGTTCTATGGCGAGTGGCTCATCAACGCTCAGGGCGAGGATGTGGTTGCGGGTATCCGCACCCCCAACCCTCTGAACGAGGCCACCAAGACCGACCATAACAAGCACCTCGAGAGCCTCGAGAAGGCAATGCCTCAGGTGTACGGCGAACTCGACGCTATCCGCCTCAAGCTCGAAGCTCACTTCCACGACATGCAGGATATCGAGTTCACCATTCAGGAAGGCAAGCTCTGGATGCTGCAGTGCCGTATCGGCAAGCGCACCGGCATCGCCGCCCTGCAGATGGCAATGGATATGCTGGAAGAGGGCATGATCGACGAGAAGACCGCCGTCATGCGCGTATCTCCCGCCCAGCTCGACGAGATTCTCCACCCTGTGCTTGATCCCGCTTCCGAGAAGAAGGCAGAGGTCATCGCCAAGGGTCTGCCCGCATCTCCGGGTGGAGCCGTGGGAACCATCGTTTTCACCTCCGAGGCCGCAATGGAGGCCGCTGCCGCCGGCAAGAAAGTCATCCTCATCCGTGAGGAGACTTCTCCCGAAGATATCGAAGGCATGCGCGCATCCGCCGGTATCCTCACCACCCGCGGTGGTATGACCTCTCACGCCTCCCTCGTTGCCCGTGGCTGGGGCAAGTGCTGCATCGTGGGATGCGAGGCCATGAAGATCAACTTCGCCGCTAAGACCGTTTCCTTCGCAGGATCCGATAAGGTCTATAAGGAAGGCGAGTGGTTCAGCCTAAATGGCAGCAAGGGATTCGTCTATGGTAGCAAGATCGACACGATGGACGCCAGCGAGAATCCTCTCTTCATCAAGTTCATGAGCATAGTGGACAAGTACCGCAGGCTCGGCATCCGCACCAACGCGGATACTCCTGAGGATGCAGACCGCGCACTCAAGTTCGGTGCAGAGGGCATCGGCCTCTTCCGTATCGAGCATATGTTCTATGGCCGCAACTCCGAGACTCCTCTCACCAAGCTCCGCAAGATGATCCTCAGCAGCACCGAGGAAGAGCGTCGCGCCGCCCTCGCAGAACTGCTGCCGTTCATCAAGGCATCCGTCAAGAGCACCCTCAAGGTGATGGACGGCAAGCCGGTGGTGTTCCGTCTGCTCGACCCGCCTCTCCATGAGTTCGTTCCTAAGACCGAGGAGAAGAAGGAAGAGATCGCAAAGGAACTCGGCGTCAGCGTCAAGGAAGTCGAGAAGCGCGGAGACAATCTCCACGAGACCAACCCTATGATGGGTCACCGCGGAGTTCGTCTGCACGTTACCTATCCTCTGATTGCAGAGACTCAGTATCACGCAATCTTCGAGGCCACCGCAGAACTCAAGCGCGAAGGCTTCAATCCTATGCCCGAGATCATGATCCCCGTTACCATTTCCGCACGTGAGCTCAGCTTCCAGAAGGCTATCTGCGATCGCATCCGTGCAGAGGTCGAGGCATACTTCGGCATCCATATCGATTATCACTTCGGCACCATGATCGAGATCCCTCGCGCTGCCCTGACGGCAGACCGCATGGCTCGCACCGCCGAATTCTTCAGCTTCGGTACCAATGACCTTACCCAGATGACCTTCGGCTTCAGCCGCGACGATGTGGGTACCTTCATGGGCGACTATCTCGGCAACAAGATTCTCGATGCCGACCCGTTCCAGACCATCGATGTCAAGGGCGTGGGCAAGCTGGTCGAGTATGGTGTGCAGAACGGGCGCAGCAAGCGCGCAGACCTCAAGTGCGGTGTTTGCGGCGAGCATGGTGGAGATCCGGATTCCGTCCGCTTCTTCAACAAGATCGGCGTGGACTACGTGTCCTGCTCTCCTTTCCGTGTGCCAATCGCACGACTCGCTGCGGCCCAGGCTGCCATCGAGCAGGAGAAGTAAAAAAAAGAAGAGCGGCGCTAGCCGCTCTTCTTTTTTTAAATTGTCACGCAGACCTTGATGGACATCGAGTTGGTGATGTCTTCGGGGTCGTAGCCGTCGAGATCCTGAATGATGAAGGTCACGCGACCCACATTGTATTCGAAACGGGTGTTCTCGGGGGCGATCACGATTTTTTCTACACCGCCTTCGTTGGTCTTGATCTCAAGAGGATAAACGAAAGGAAGGGGATTCCAGCTGCCGAGGTTCTGGGCCACATCATAAATGGTGTAGATGAACGCCTGAATGGTGCCATTGTCCACTGCATTCTGGGTGATATCCGGATTATCGAAATCTGCATAAAGATAATTGTCGAAGCCGGGTTCGTTCTCACCAGTGTTGCGCCTCCAGTCGGAAGGAGTGACGGTAAAGTCGCGTGCATAGACCTTGGCGCCTTCGTAGTATTCATTGGTGATGTACTCCTTGGTGCAGCCTTGTGCTAACGCAAGGATGGCCAGAGCCGGGATGAATAATTTTAAAAGTTTCATATTCGATAAATTTTAAAGTTTGTCTGTTACTGCCCAGAGCACCACACCTGCGCATACGCTGACGTTAAGCGAGTGCTTTGTGCCGAATTGCGGGATTTCGAGGGAAAAATCGCAAGCGTCAACCGCTTCCTGGCTTACCCCGTCAACCTCGTTTCCGAAAACAAATGCATATTTCTTGCCAAAATCGCATTTGAAGTCCCGTAAATTCACGGAATGCTCCGTCTGCTCCACCGCCACAACCGTGAAACCATCCTTCTGCAGATCCTGTATCAGGGTAGCGGTGTCTTCGCGATGCTCCCATCTCACACTGTCCTCCGCACCCAGTGCAGTCTTGTGTATTTCAGCACTTGGGGGCAGGGGAGTGATGCCGCAAAGCCAGATATGATCTACCCGGAAAGCATCCGCGCTGCGGAAAACGCTGCCTACATTGTGGGCGCTGCGAACGTTGTCGAGAATGACTTCCACCCCCGACGGAGCAGCCGCTTTGTACTGCTCTGCGCTGATCCGGCCCAGTTCAATGTTCAGTAATTTCCGGTCTTTCATATCATCCGCAAATTTACTATATTTGTACGATATGAAAAAATACTTTATTCTGATAGCCGTCATGGTGCTCGCGGCCGCTTGTTCGCAGAAAGCACCCGACATCGAAAAACAAATAGATGAACTCTTGCCCCAGATTACCCTGGAAGAGAAAATCGACATGATTCATGCGCAGAGCAAATTCAGCTCTCCCGGTGTGCCCCGCCTTGGAATCCCCGAGATCTGGTGCACCGACGGCCCTCACGGCGTGCGTGCCGAGGTTCTGTGGGATAAGTGGAGCCAGGCCCGTTGGACCAACGACTCCTGCACCGCATATCCGGCTCTTACCTGCCTGGCGGCCAGCTGGAATCCCGAGATGTCCCGTCTTTACGGCGAGAGCATAGGAGAGGAAGCTCTCTATCGCAAGAAGACCGTACTCCTCGGCCCGGGCGTCAATATCCTCCGCCATCCCCTCGGCGGGCGCAACTTCGAGTATATGGGAGAAGATCCCTATCTCTCGGCGACCATGGTCGTGCCTTACGTGCAGGGAGTTCAGAGCAAGGGCGTGGCAACTTGTGTGAAGCACTTTGCACTGAATAACGACGAAATCCACCGTCACACGGTGAACGTGAACGTGGATGATCGTGCCCTTTATGAGATATATCTGCCCGCTTTCAAGGCAGCCCTCACCGAAGGCGGCTCCTGGTCTGTCATGGGCGCGTATAATTTATATAAGGACCAGCACCTCTGCCATAACGAGCGCATCCTTATGGATATCCTGAAAGGGGAGTGGGGGTACGATGGCGTAGTAATCAGCGACTGGGGCGGTGTTCACGACACCGACCAGGCGGTCCGCAACGGAATGGACCTTGAATATGGCACCTGGACGGACGGTCTCACCATGGGCGCGACCAATGCATACGACAAATACTTCCTCGCCAAGGCTTACCGGGATGGGATAAAGTCCGGCAAGTACGGCACCGATGAACTGGACGACAAAGTCCGCCGTATTCTGCGTCTGCAGTTCCGCACCAATCTCCGCAAGGACCGCGGCACCGGCCGCTTTGTCTGTCCGGACCATTCCGCAGCAGCCCGTAAGATAGCGGGAGAGGGCATCGTCCTCCTAAAGAACGACGGTGGAATTCTCCCCGTGAAGGATGCGAAGAAGATCCTGGTGGTGGGTGAGAACGCTGTCAAGATGCTCACCGTTGGCGGAGGTTCATCCTCGCTCAAGGTGAAATATGAGATCTCTCCTCTGGAGGCCGTCGAGGCTCGCTTCGCCGATGCAGAAGTGGCGTTCGAGCGCGGCTACTCCAGTGGCGCTGCCCAGGCTCAGGACGGCATCTCCGCAAAATTCGATCTGGCCGAAAACAGGACTCCCGAGCAGATGGTGGAGGATGCAGTAGCGGCCGCCAAGGATGCAGACTATGTGCTCGTGTTCGGCGGTCTGAATAAGAACAAGAATCAGGACAGTGAAGGTGCCGACCGCCTGGAATATGGCCTTCCTTATGGGCAGGACGCCCTCGTGGAGGCTCTGGCGGAGGTTGCGCCGAAGCTGGTCTTCGTAAATATCTCCGGCAACCCTGTGGCAATGCCCTGGGTGGACAAGGTTCCTGCGATCGTGCAGGGATGGTATCTTGGCAGCGAGGCTGGAAATGCCCTTGCAGATGTGCTCAGCGGTGACGTGAACCCTTCCGGAAAACTCCCGTTCACCTTCCCTTATGATATGATGGAAGGCCCCGTTACCAACGAGGAGCAGTACCCCGGCATTCCGCGTGAAGGAGAGAATATCATCGATGAATACTATTCTGAAGGTTTGCTGGTGGGCTATCGCTGGTACGACACCAAGAACGTCAAGCCCATGTTCGCTTTCGGTCATGGTTTGAGCTATACCACTTTCGAATATGGAGAGGCACGCATTAGGGGGCGCAAACTCAGCGTCAGCGTCAAGAACAACGGCCCCGTCGCCGGTGCCGAAGTGGTGCAGCTCTACATCAGCGATACCGAGGCCAGCGTGGAGCGTCCAGCCAAGGAGCTGAAGGGCTTCAAGAAAGTGTTCCTGCAGCCTGGTGAGAGCAAGACTGTGACCTTCGAGATTCCGGATTCCGCCCTCAGTTTCTTCGATGCCGAACAGCACAAATGGGTTGTGGAACCCGGCGAATTCGTAGCACATGTGGGTTCCGGCTCGGATGATATACGTACGTCAGTAAAGTTCAACAAATAATATGAAAGAAGATCTTCAAATTTTCGACCTGATCCGCAAGGAGCGGACTCGTCAGCAAAGCGGCCTGGAGCTGATTGCATCCGAGAACTATGTCACCGACGAGGTGATGCAGGCAATGGGTTCCATCTGCACTAATAAGTATGCCGAGGGCTACCCTGGAAAACGCTACTATGGCGGATGCGGGGTGGTGGATCAGATCGAGCAGTTGGCAATCGACAGGCTCAAGCAGATTTACGGAGCCTGCTGGGCCAACGTTCAGCCTCATTCCGGCGCACAGGCCAACATGGCAGTGACCATGGCAGTGCTTAAGCCCGGCGATACCTTCATGGGCCTGGACCTTTCCATGGGCGGTCACCTTACCCATGGCTCACCGGTCAACGCCAGCGGAATCCTGTATCATCCCGTAGCCTATGGTCTGAATCCTGAAACCGGCCGCGTGGACTACGATGAAATGGAGCGCAAGGCCCTTGAATTCAAACCCAAACTCATCATCGGCGGCGCTTCCGCGTACTCGCGCGAGTGGGATTACGAGCGCATGCGCGCGATTGCAGATAAGGTAGGGGCGGTGCTCTGGATCGATATGGCGCATACCGCAGGTCTCATCGCCGCAGGTCTCCTGAAGAACCCGGTGAAGTACGCGCACATCGTCACCTCCACCACCCACAAGACCCTTCGCGGCCCTCGCGGAGGCATCATCCTCATGGGAGAAGATTTCCCGGATCCTCAGGGGCGCACCACTCCCAAGGGCGAGGTGAAGATGATGAGTGCAGTGCTCGACAGCAGCGTATTCCCCGGAGTGCAGGGTGGCCCGCTGGAGCATGTGATCGCCGCCAAGGCAGTCGCATTCTTCGAAGCGATGCAGCCTGAGTACAAGCAGTACCAGCAGCAGGTCATCGCCAACGCCGCTGCAATGTGCGAGGAGTTCATCAAACGCGGATACAAGGTGGTCAGCGACGGCACCGACAATCACCTGATGCTCATCGACCTCCGCGCCAAATTCCCGGATGTCACCGGCCGCATCGCGGAAAAGGAGTTGGAGAAAGCGGATATCACCATCAACAAGAACATGGTGCCTTTCGATACCCGCAGCCCGTTCCAAACTAGCGGCGTGCGCATCGGCACCCCTGCCATCACCTCCCGCGGTTTCGTGGAGAAGGATATGGTAGATATAGTGACGCTGATCGACACAGTGCTGGCATCCTGCTCTGCCCATGCCGACGCCCTTTCGCTCAAGAAGGCCGACGTGCCTACTCCCGAGCAGATCGCAGGTCTGGAGGAGCATGCCAAGGTGCTTGAGACCGTGGCGAAGCAGGTTCACCAGATGACCGCCGGCGTGCCGCTGAATAAATATTGACAAATTGTCACTGGCACAAGGCTTGATTATTGTAGAAGCGTTCCGGCTTTGGCCGGGGCGCTTTTTGAATTAAACTAAAACTTATATATCATGATTAAACCTTTAGCAGACAGAGTTCTGGTTGAGCCTCAGGAGGCCCAGACCCAGACAGCATCCGGAATCTTCATTCCCGACACGGCAAAAGAAAAGCCCCAGCAGGGCAAAGTCGTGGCAGCAGGCCCCGGCAAGAAAGATGAACCCATGGAGGTAAAACCCGGCGACGTGGTTCTCTATGGCAAGTATGCGGGCACCGAGGTAACCGTCGAAGACAAGAAATACCTCATCGTCAAACAGTCGGACATTCTGGCAATTCTATAAGGAGGATTAGTTATGGCAAAAGAAATTAAATTCAATACCGATGTCCGCGCCGCCATGAAGGAAGGCGCAGATGCACTTGCAAACGCAGTCAAGGTTACCCTCGGTCCCAAGGGCCGCAATGTGGTTATCGAAAAGAAGTTCGGTGCACCTCAGGTGACAAAGGACGGCGTGACTGTCGCTAAAGAAGTCGAACTCAAGGACAAGTACCAGAATATGGGTGCCCAGATGGTTAAGGAGGTTGCTTCCAAGACCAATGAGCAGGCTGGCGATGGCACCACCACCGCAACCGTGCTCGCCCAGGCAATCATCAATGTCGGTGTCAAGAATGTCACCGCAGGAGCCAACCCCATGGACCTGAAGCGCGGCATCGACAAGGCTGTCGAGGTCGTGGTCGCCGAACTCAAGAAGCAGAGCCAGGCCGTAGGCGAGGACTATTCCAAGGTTGAGCAGGTGGGCACCGTGTCCGCCAATAACGATGGCTACATCGGCAAGCTCATCGCCGATGCAATGAGCAAGGTCAAGAAGGACGGTGTCATCACCGTGGAAGAAGCTAAAGGCACCGAGACCGAGGTCAAAGTGGTGGAAGGCATGCAGTTCGATCGCGGCTACATCAGCCCTTACTTCATGACCAACGGCGACAAGATGGAAGCAGTCCTTGACGATGCCTACATCCTCCTCACGGACAAGAAGATCTCTAACATGGAAGACCTCATGCCCGTCCTGGAACCCGTTGCACGTGAGGGCCGCAGCCTCCTCATCATCGCAGAGGAT
>JAGCUK010000070.1 GCA_017962925.1 Bacteroidales bacterium | reverse complement strand
GTTATTCGGCCGTTGCATTATCCGGCACGTACTCGGTCCAGAGGCAGGTCTCATAGCCCACGATGTATTTGGCACTGAGTTCCCTGAGCGAATCTACGCAGGGATAGTAGTTATACACCTTCTTGAGGGGCATGAACACGTTCTGGTCGATATGGTCGGGCTGGTCTTCCTGCTTGTTGTCCAGGTAGCACCAGCGATTGGGCGTAAGAATGACCCTGATGCCGCGCCTGATACCTCTTGCTGCGGGTGCATGGCCGCGATAAGACATTGCGATAGGATCCTCCAGGGCGCCTCCATCCAAGATTTCATCCCATCCGATAACGGTTTTGCCGTGCTTGCGGAGGAAGTCTCCAATCCTCTTCACGAAGAAGGTCTGGAGTTCCTCTTCGCTGTCGATGCCGAGCACGGTCATCAGGTCCTGGCAGTACTGGCTTTCTTTGTACACGTCCTTGGGTGCCTCATCACCACCAATATGATAAATCGGTGAAGGGAAGAGTTCGAAAAGCTCGGTGAACACATCCTCCAGGAAACGGAAGGTGGTTGCGGTGGGAGCGTAGAGATTCTTCCAGATGCCCCAGCGGGTTTCCACCTCATAGTGGCGATCCGGGAAGCAACTCAGCTCGGGATATGCGGTTATGGCGGCGGTGCTGTGCCCGGGGATTTCCACCTCCGGAATCACCGTCACACAACGCTTGCGGGCATATTCCACCACCTCGCGGATATCATCCTTAGTGTAGAATCCGCCATGCGGGATGCCGTTTCCTATGCCGCTGTGCCATGCTGTCTCCTTGCGCCAGGCGCCCACCTCGGTCAGTTTGGGATACTTGTCTATCTGTATGCGCCAGCCCTGATCTTCGGTGAGATGCCAGTGGAACATGTTCTGCTTGTACATCGCGCAGAGGTCGATGAACTTCATTATCTCTTCTTTCGGGAAGAAGAAACGCCCGCTGTCGAAGAGAAAACCGCGATACCAGAATTCCGGTTCATCATCTATCGTGCAGCAAGGCGCCATGAATTTGACAGCTTTCTTGAGAGCGGACGGCTGGTAAATCTCGGCCGGCAGCAACTGTTTGAAGGTCTGAAGACCGTAGAATGCCCCGTTCACCTCGGATGCCTCTATCAGCACTTCCGTCGGGGTCACAGTCAATTTGTAGGCCTCTTTGCCAAAACCCTCACGCTTGCGGAGCACTATCCTGGTCTTCTTTCCATTGAAGGATGAAGCATTGCGCGCCTGGGCTTTGAAATCTGCAGCAATCTCCTCGAAGGCAGCATCTTCCACCACCATGGAAGTATTCTTGTCGAGAACGAAGTATCCCTCAGCCGCCACAAGTTTCTTGGGGGTGGGAACAATGTCGTATCTTGGTGCCGCGGCGAGGTTTGCAGCCGCAGCCAGCATTGCAATAAAGAGTATGAATCTCTTCATTATTCCTCTGCTATAGTGTCTTTTATGGTTTTGATGACGCCCTCACGGTAAGTCGCGGGCATCTTGTCTGAGAGCGGATACGGCGCCTTGATGTAGACGTGCATCTGCTCCACTTCATATTCATAGCCCTTGCGCACCTGATAGGCACGTTCGGAGGGCAGATAGGAATTCTGACCGTTGGTATAGCCTGCGAAGAAGATGGTCCTGTCGGGGAACGCGGCGCGAGCCTCCATCTGGTATTCGCAGAAAGGCTCTCCGTCGCTGAAGAAGAAAATGACGCCGTCCAGATCCACTCCGTGCAGATGATAGCGCAGTTTGGATGGCACGGGGCCTTCTTCGAATCGCTCCAGGATCTCGGCCTTCCAGCCCATCACGTCGTCCGCGAAACGCGGGAACACGGTGCGGGCGCTAGCTGCGAGCGAATCCGCATGCGCGATGACAGCCTCTGGAGTGACCTCATCTATCTGATAAGGCAGGTCCACGGTCTCATTCACCAGCCTCAGCAGGCCCTTGGAGGGCACTTTGCTGAACTTGATATTCACCAGCGAATCCGCAAGGCACTTACCGCACTCCTCTGCATAATCCACCTTTTTGGGGCCCTGTGCAGGGTCCATGTTGCCGGCAGCGCCGGTCAACTGGAACACTTCCCCGCCCCATGCTTCACTCAGGATGCGGCCGTTGATGCCGGGATAATCCGAACTCAGCAGCAGGCTTCCTGCGCCCATGCACACGGGATGGCAGGCGAGGTTCACGATGGATACCACAGGCTTGCCTTTCTGCAGGAAGCGGGCCACATAAACATCGTGGTCCACGGGACCTTCCTTCTCGCAACGGTTGCCGTTGATAGAGGTGGTGCCCTTGCCTATTTCGAGCTTGAAGGGCTTACCTTCGGCCGCAATGGCCTTAGTAGCATTGTCGGTAACGGTTTCCACCATCCTTTCTTTCCACGCACGGTTGGGGCCGCCGGTCACGTTGCACCAGCCGCCGGAACGCGGTGCGGAATGGGTGTGGATATTATGCATCAGGATATTATCCACCGCCAGCCCAGATTTCTCCGAGATCAGCGCGCGCATGGTGTCGGCCAGCGCGGGAGATATCTCCATAAGGTCGTTGCTGATGATGCAGACCTTCTGCGTGCCGTCGCCGATAACCAAGCAATGAGTGTAGAGATGTTGGTGGATTCCGTCGTGGAGTTTGCTCCTGGCGGCGAAGCCCGCAAGCATCGTATGCTCGTCTTCCGTGGTGGAAATATCCGCGGAGGAATAACTCATTGTCAGCCCCTTCGAGCACGAAAGGGCTGACAAAATGAGCAATGAGAAAAGTAGTAACTTCTTCATTCTATTCTCTGTATCCAGGATTCTGTACTATCCTGTGTTCTGTCTTATTGATTTCCGTCTGAGGAATAGGCATGAGGTAGTTAGGATAATCGCCTGCATCCTCTGTGCCGGGAGTATTGGTGCAGGTGAGTTCACCGGACTTGGGACGAATGCTGTAGTTCTTGTCCGGGAACCACTTCTGGGTAGGCGAAATGTTCAGGACAGCCTCGCCGTAGTCGACCGTATAGGTCTTACCAAGCCACTTGTAGTTAACAATGTAGGTAACGTCATTGCCGTTGTTACTACCGATGTAGGCGACCCTTTCGTCGGTGTTCTCCCAATAGTAGTTCCTGTTCTTGTTAACCATGCTGGCCGGCTGCACGCAGCGATATACGGTGTCAGACTTGCTGCCCTTCTGCAGAAGCATGGTCCTCATGCCTGCGAAGGGAACATTTTCCCACATAGTGGCGATCTTCAGACGCCTGGTATCGAAATAGCGGAATGCTTCGTATGCAAGCTCGATGCGGCGTTCGTTCACCACGCGGTCCCACAGATTCTCTCCGGAATCGGTGATATCCGGCATCATCACATCCGGACGGCTGCGGACCTTGTTCAGATACAGTTTGCAGGAGTCTTCCTTGTGGCAATAATATGCTGCTTCAGCTGCATTCAGGTACATTTCGCCCATACGGAACCAAGGCCAGACCACATTGCCGATCATGGAGTCGGAAATGTACTTATCCGGCAGATACCACTTGGTGAGGCCGCTGCCGCCGGTGTTGGTGAGGTGAATCTGGTCGCTAGCCTTCTTGGAAGTCACCAGCTCGGGCTTACCCTTGTCGAGGTCGGAAAGCTGAGCGTTCTCATAAAGCAGATACAGATTCAGCACATCCTCATTGAAGCCACCGTCTTTATCCGTCCACTTGTAGATCTTAGTAGGATAGATGACGCAGTGGTCGAAACGGGGATCACGGCCCTTGAAGGGATGCTTGGGATCATATCCGGAGCCTTCCTCGAAGATCTTCGTGCCATTCTTCATCTCATAGTCGAGCCACATGGCCTGGGTAGGATTGAAGCTCTCCCATCCGCCTGCGCCGAAGTCCATCAGGGAATAAAGGAGCTGGGCCTTGTGAGGCTGCTCACTACTCTGTACGAAGAACTTACCCCAGATAATTTCAGGAGAATTGATATCCTCCCAGAATCCGTCGTAGGTATCGTCGAGGGCATATGCACCATCCACATCTGCACGGTTGCAGATTGCCTTTGCAGCCTTCCATGCATTCTCATATTTATCCGTGGAGTATGCTCCGTGGAAGATACCTCCTTCCGGATGGTTGGGATCGTTGAAGAGGGGCGATGCCACGATGAGGGTCATGCGGCAGCGAAGTGCCAGCACGCAATCCTGATGTACACGGCCGAGTTCGGTCGCCGTCTTGGTCGGCAGGAGTTCATAGGCCTTGTCGAGGTCTTCGTTGATGAAAGTGACGCAGTCATCGAAGTTCGCACGGGTATCCGTGAAGGCAGAACCGAGGTCATCGAAGGGTTTGTCCACGAGGACCACGCCGCCGTAGCGTTCGATCAGATTGGTGTATGCCCAGGCACGGAGGAAGTAAGCCTCTCCAAGGAGCCTCTTCTTCCCCGCATCGCTCATGGCCGAGCCCTTCTCATCCACATACCTGATGAAGTAGTTCAGGCGATAGATGTATTCGTAGGCACGGTTCCAAATATTGAGGTAGGTGGTACGGGTAGGGTGTGCCGGACCGCCTTCGTTCTGGTCGATGATGCTACTCGCATCCAGACGGCCGTCAGCGATGTAACGGGTGGAAGTTCCTCCGTAACGGAAGAAACCCTCATCCGTGATGCAACCGATATTACCTTCCGTGAACGGATCGGGAAGAACGGTGTAGATGGCATTCATGAATGCTTCTGCAAGAGCGTCACTGTTGAATACAGCCTCCTCGGAAAGCTTGTCGAGAGGCTTTTTGTCGAGGAATCCCGAATTGCACGCGCTCATCAGGCATGCAACAGCAAGTATATAAAGTAACTTTTTCATATCTGTTTCCGATTAGAAGGTAACTTTAACGCCTAAGTTGTAGATCTTAACCTGAGGATAGGTCTGGTAGCCTTCGTCACTGGTCTCAGGGTCGATGGTCTTGAGTTCGGAGAAGGTCAGGAGGTTGTAACCTGCAGCGTAAACGCGGATGTTCTTAATGCCAACCTGGTGACCGAAAACGCGGCCGGGAAGGGTGTAACCGATCTCGAGGTTCTTCAGACGCAGGAACGCGGCATTGCGATAGTAGTAGGAAGAGCGGTACACACCGCCGTTGCCGATGTTGGAAGCGATTCTCGGATGGGTTGTGCCGGGAACTCCTTCGATAACCACGGTATTGCCGTCGGCATCGTAGACAAGATTTCCATCGGCATCCCTCTCGAAGGTGCACCACCATGCATATTTTGCTGCCTCATACTCGATGTTTCCGGAGACCGGGTCGGTCAGAGGAGCATAGTAGTAACGAGCCCTGGCCTGGCCCTGGAGCAACAGAGAGAGATCCCAGTTCTTCCACTGGAGGTCTCCGTTGATACCGAAGACAATCTGAGGAACTGCGGTAAGATCGCAGCGGAGGCAGTCGTTGGAGTCGATGATGCCGTTGCCGTCGAGATCCTTGAAATAGAAGTCACCGAGGCCGGCTCCATTCATCTGAGTGTGCTCGGTCAGATCTTTCCAGGTGCGGTTGATACCCTCTACCTGATAGATGAGGGAAGCACCCATAGGATGTCCGGTACGCTTCATGTACTGGTGATTCTCATCGTAAGGGGTCTCATCCATGTATTCGATGGTATTCTTCGCATACATGATGTTACCTGTCACGTGATAGCGGAGCTGGCCGATCTTGTTCTCGTGATTCAGCTGGAACTCGACACCCCTGTTGGATACGATACCGATGTTCTCGTCCGGCAGGTTGCTGGTGAGACCGGTGTAGTAAGGCACGGAAGCGTTGCGGGTGCAGAGAATGTTGGAACGACGGGTATGGAACACCTCGAATTCCCAGCCGAAGAGGCCGTTGTAGAGGGATCCGTCCAGACCCAGGTTCCAGGTCCTCGCCACCTCCCAGGTGATGTTCGGGTTCGGAACACCGTCAGGGATGATGTAGTTGACTTCCTTGTTTCCGTAGAGGGCCCTGTAGGAGGTGCTGGTGGAATACTTGTAGGTGGAGAGATACTGGAATGCATCCACCTGGTCGTTACCCTGCTCGCCGTAAGATCCACGGATCTTCAGGTTGGTGATCCAGGGATAATTGTCCTTGATGAAAGGCTCTTCGGAAATACGCCAGCCCACGGATGCTCCGGGGAACACGCCCCAGCGATGCTCCTTCGGGAAGTTCTCGGAACCGTCGAAACGGATCAGCGCCTGGAAGAGGTACTTACTCTTGTAGTCGTATCCGACACGGCCGAAGAAAGAGCGGCGGGCGGTTTCACTGGCATAACCGTTGATCTTGTAGTATGCCTTGTCTGCATTACCGGCGAAGAACTCGTCCAGAATATCGGAGTCATACTTCTCGATTGCTCCGCTGAAGTAATCCTTGCGGTAATTGCTCTGCTCGATACCTGCGAGGGCTGTCACATGGTGCCCGTCGAACTCACGGTCGTAGTTGATGTTGGCATTGAGGGTGACAGTGTGGTAGTTGTTCTGGCTTTCGTTCAGGGTAGGAGTGGTGAAAGCACCACTGTCCCTCTCGCGATAAGTCTCGGTGATCTCGTCGTAGGAGTAGCAAAGCCAGTTCTTCTTCCAGTTCTTGTGGAAGTTGTTGTGAACGTCATACGCGAACACTGCATTCACGGAAAGGCCCTTCGTGATGGCGTGAAGGTCGTAGTTGCCGCGGAAAGTGGTGTTGATGGTATTGTAGGTTGTGTTATCGTAACCGGTCAGATCCTGCACTAGAGCGGCAGGGTTGGAACCGGAGCGGAGATATCCGTTCGGATAGTACGGGGAACTGGAGGCATAACGCCTGGTGGTGATGTAGAAGATACCGTAGCTATCGGAAGGATAAGCCGAATAGTTCTTATGCTGCTGACGGACGTTAAGATCGAGGCCGAGTTTGAAATCGTCGGTGACCTGGATATCGACGTTGGAGCGCACGTTGTACTGGTTGTAGTTGGTTGCGGACTTGACGTAGATACCGTCCTGGAACTGACCGTTGAACTGCAGGAAGTAGCTCACCTTACCCGAACCGCCCTGGAGGCTGACACCATATTTGTGCTGCGAGGAGTAGTCCTTGATGATCTCCTTGAACCAGTCGGTGTTAGGATAGGAGATGAGGTCGTCTCCGTTCTTGTAGTGGTCGATCTGTTCCTGAGTGTAAATCGCTGATGCACCGGTAATTGCGCGGGCGTGGTTGTATGCCTCCGCGAAGGTGACGGCATCCGCCATCTTGAGCAGACGGGTAGGTGCCTGCCAGCCTCGGTCGTAGGTGAAGGTCACGCTGGGGCGTCCGTCGGAGCGGCCACGCTTGGTGGTCACGAGGATAACGCCGTTTGCGGAACGGGCACCGTAGATGGCCGCGGATGCATCCTTCAGCACGTTCACGCTCTCGATTTCCTCACCGGTGAGGCGGGAGAATTCATCTCCACGGCCGGGAACACCGTCGATGATGATGAGAGGTGAGTTGTTTCCGAGGGTGGAACGGCCGCGGATGTACATCACGGCATCGTCGCGCCCAGGCTCACCTGAACGGTTGTTGACGATGACACCGGACACACGGCCGGCGAGACCCTGGGAAAGGTTGACTGAGGAGTTCTTGACGAGAGCATCGCCGGATGTGGTTGTGACGGAGCCGGTCAGCGTCACTTTACGCTGGCTGCCGTATCCGATGGCGACCGCTTCTTCAAGCACCAGGGAATCATCTTTTAAAACAAAATCGATGGCCGTGCGGCCCTCAACCTTTGTGGTCTGTTCCTCATAGCCCATCAGACTGGCCACGATGGTGGCGTTGGGCTGGACCCCGGAGAGGGTGTAGCGACCGCTTGCGTCGGTCATTGCACCGTTCGAGCTGCCCTGCACATAGACCATTGCCCCGATCAGCGTCTCCCCTTTTGAATCGGTTACGACGCCCTGCACTTTGAGGGTGCGATTCTGGGCAGTTGCACCCACGCCTGCAAATAGCAGCAGGCCGGCTGCAAGAAGCATCAGAAAGGATTTAATACGCATAAAAGAATCAGGTTATTATTCTAATAATGTCCAAATATACGAAATTATTTCTTGAAAATCCACAAAAAAAACGGGCCCCGGTGAACCGGAGTCCGTAACATCGTCACTGTGAGTATTTTACTCCTCGGAAATTGCTCCCATAGGGCATGCTCCAGCGCAGGTGCCGCAACTGATGCAGACCTCAGGGTCGATGGAATAAACATCTCCTTCTTTGATGGCACCGGTAGGGCACTCGCCCATGCAGGTTCCACAAGCTACACAGCTGTCAGGTGAAATTTTGTAAGCCATATCTTTTGTTTTAGTTTAGTTTTCTGCTCGCAAAGGTAAGGTTTTTGTTGTACATTTGCAATATGAAATTGTTATTGATACTTTTGAGCATCCTGGTAGGCGGACGGGCAGAGTTCGACCGCACCGTCCACGACTTCGGAACCATCTCCCGAGAGGATGGTCCGCAGAGCTGCGTTTTCACTGTCACAAACGCATCTGACGAGCCTCTGACCATACTTTCCGCCATCAGCTCCTGCGGTTGCACCAATGTGAAATGGACCCGTACCAGCCTTGCCAAAGGGGAAAAGGGCACTATCGAGGTGACCTATTCCAACGAGGACGGTCCCTTCCCTTTCGACAAAACCGTAACAGTATATCTCTCCGACATCAAAAAACCTGTCATTCTTCACCTCCGGGGCGTTGTGAAATAGGCTTTTTCTTGTTATCTTTGTAGGTTATGACTGCGAACACGACTAACTATACAGACGACAACATACGCACCCTGGAAGGCGTGCAGCACGTACGCATGCGCCCCGGTATGTACATCGGGCGCCTTGGCAACGGCAACAATCCCGGCGACGGCATCTACGTCCTGCTGAAGGAGATCGTG
>JAGCUK010000069.1 GCA_017962925.1 Bacteroidales bacterium | reverse complement strand
CGTCACCGGCCTGGCCTGGACCCAGATGGGCGGGGAGATACTCTTCATAGAGAGTTCCGTCTCCGGCGGCAAGGGCGTGCTCACCATGACCGGCAGCCTGGGAGACGTGATGAAGGAATCCGCCACCATCGCCTATCAGTATATCAAGGCTCATCCCGAACTTGCCGGAATGGATTCCGAGAAGTTCGCTGCCAGGGATATTCACGTCCATGTGCCGGAAGGCGCTGTGCCCAAGGACGGCCCGTCCGCAGGCATCACCATGGTGACCTCCATGATCTCCGCCCTCCGCGGGCAGGGCATCAAGAAGGGCATCGCGATGACTGGCGAGATGACTCTCCGCGGCCGTGTGCTGCCGGTGGGTGGCATCAAGGAGAAGATCCTGGCTGCAAAGAGGGCCGGGGTGCATACCATACTGCTGTCCGAAGAGAACCGCAAGGATATCGAGGATATCAAAGAGATTTATGTGAAGGGGCTTACCTTCCACTATGTCAAGACAATACAAGATGTAATCGACTTCGTTTTCTAATGGAAGTACGCATAGAAGAATCCTGGAAAAAGGCCTTGCAGAGTGAGTTCGAGAAACCTTACTTTGCGAGGCTTGTTGATTTTCTGCACGGGGAGAAGGCGGCCGGACAGACCGTCTATCCTCCCGGAGGGCAGATATTCAGGGCTTTCGAACTCACTCCGGTAGACAAAGTCAAAGTGGTGATTCTGGGGCAGGACCCCTATCACGGGCCGGGGCAGGCCATGGGCCTTTCCTTCTCGGTGCCGGATGGAGTCAAGATGCCTCCCTCGCTGCGCAATATCTTCAAGGAGATAGAAGATGAGTTGGGAGTGAGGATGAGCGGACGCACCAATCTGGAAGACTGGGCGCGGCAGGGAGTGTTGCTGTTGAACGCGGTGCTCACCGTCCGAGGCGGCATCGCGGCATCCCACAGCGGCATCGGCTGGCAAGAATTCACTGATGCTGTAATACGCTATCTCTCAGATAATTGCGAGGGCATAGTGTTCTTGCTCTGGGGGAACTTCGCAAGGAGCAAGCGGGCGTTGATAGATACTTCCCGGCACTTCGTGCTAGAGGCCGCCCACCCCAGTCCCCTCGCCGGGGGAGCCTTCTTCGGCTGCGGGCACTTCGCCAAAACAAACGAGATTCTTATAAACGAACATAAAACACCAATCAATTGGCAACTGTAGCATTATTCCCGGGGTCCTTCGATCCGTTTACCGAGGGACACCTAAATATCCTCACGCGCGCGCTCACGATGTTCGACGAAGTCGTGGTGGCAGTCGGCGTGAACCAGGACAAGAGCGGTTTCTTCTCTACGGAGCAGAAACTGGATATAATCCGTCAGGCAACGAGAGGTTTGAAAGGCGTGCGTGCCATCAACTACGACGGGCTCACCATCGATATCTGCCGCGAACTGGGCATCAAGCATATTGTGCGTGGAGTTCGTAACATGCTGGATTTCGAGAACGAGCGCAGTATCGCTGATGCAAACCGCCGCCTGGCTCCCGAGGTAGAGACCATCATCATCCCTACCGCGCAGGAATTCGCGCACATCTCGTCTTCTGCGGTGAGGGATATCCTCCGCCACAATGGCGACACCAGTCTGTTCATGCCCGAAGGGGTGAAACTTCCCGCCGTAAAATGATGCGCAGGCTGGCGATACTGGTCCTTGCCCTCTTCTGCGGGCTTAGCCTGCGGGCTCAGCAGCCCGCGGATGGGGCCTATGCCGCGCTGGACAGCCTCGCCCTTAACTATCTCAGTGCCATCCAGGTAGAGAGCGTGGAGGTCAAGCAGGTGGAGTGCGACTATCTGATTGGCTCCGTGCGGGATTCTCTCCTCCGCCAGCATCTGGCCGTCACCCTCTTCAAATACTATAAGGATGCTCCCGTGATGGGGGATGAGGCCGTGGCCATCCACATCTACGACAAGTGGTTCGCCAGCGGCAAGACCGTCTTCCCCGGAGAGTTCGAGGGGCTGGATGCGCAGATGTTCTGCAATCTCAACCGCAATACCCTGCTGGGGATGGATGCGCCGGAGCTGACCGCACGCAAGCCCTGCAGGGGGAAGGTGGAAGTGCCGCAGAAGGGTGTCACCACCATCCTATGGTTCTATGATACCGCCTGCAGCAAGTGCAAGGTGGAGAGTCAGGTGCTCCCGGGAGTGCTGGAGAAAGCTGTGGATTTCCCCGTGACGCTGGTGGCGTTCTATTCCGGGCAGGATAAGAAAGCCTGGAAGGCGTTCCGCCGTAGTTTTAAGGTGAAAAACCCCAATGTGAAGCTGCTTCACTGCTGGGATCCGGAGGTGGAAAGCGACTACCTGCGGCTCTACGCAGTGATCTCTACCCCCAAAATGTATATGATTGCTCCGGAAGGCAGCATCATAGGCAGGCGGTTGGAGATAGAATCGTTACAGTCGTTACTGCCTGTGGCAAAGGAAATTAACACTATGTTCGCCTTGCCAAAACAATAAACAGTTGTGAAATTTTTATAAATATTTATTGTAATTCAATAAAATCTTATATATTTGCATCAAATCAATACTTTTTAATGATGAAAAGGTTATTTATTGTTGTACTCGCCGCTTTTGCGGCAGTTGCCATGTCCGCACAGGACAACCCTATGCTTCGCCCGCTTCCCGGCGATCCGGCTGTGAAAGTCGGTAAACTGGAAAACGGTCTTACCTATTACATCCGTCATAATGAACTTCCCGCAAAGCGCGCTGAGTTCTATCTGGCCACCAACGCCGGTGCTATTCTCGAGACTCCTGACCAGGACGGTCTTGCTCACTTCCTCGAGCACATGTGCTTCAACGGAACCGAGCATTTCCCCGGAAAGGGCATTCTTGACTGGCTGCAGAGCGTAGGCGCTGAGTTCGGCCGCAATATCAATGCATCCACCGGTTTTGAGGAGACCCAGTACATGCTCAACAATATGCCCGTTGAGCGTGTCGGTGTGGTCGACTCCTGCCTTATGGTGCTGCGCGAGTATGCACACTTTGTGACCAACGATCCCAAGGAGATCGATGCCGAGCGCGGAGTTATCCGCGAGGAGCGCCGCTCCCGCCGCAATGCACAGTGGCGTACTCTGGAGGCATCCCTCCCTTATTATTTCGGGGATACCAAGTATGCAACCTGCACCCTGATCGGCTCGGAAGAGAACATCATGGGCTTCAAGCCTCAGAGCATTCTCAACTTCTATCACAGCTGGTACTATCCCGGAAACCAGGCCGTAGTGGTCGTGGCTGATGTGGATGTGGACCGCACCGAGGCCAAGATCAAGGAGATCTTCGGCATCATCCCCAAGAATGAGAATCCTCAGGCCAAGCCCGAGATTCCTTTCCCTGCCAACAAGGAACCTGCCGTGGGTGTCATCACCGATCCCGAGACTTCCGCTCCCTCCATCGAGATTATGTGGAAGAGCGAGGCAGCTCCCGAAAGCATCAACAACACCATCGTGGGCGAGATGCAGGACTACATCAAGATCCTCATCGCTCAGATTATGGACGAGCGCTTCAGCGATATCACTGCTAAGGCCGATGCTCCTTACATGACTGGTGGATTCTATGTCACCAACCTGATTTACGAAGCCATCGACATTGCATCCGGCGATGTCACTCTCAAGGAAGACAATATCCTCGGCGGTTTCGAGGCATTCTACACCGAACTCGAGCGTATGAGCCGCTTCGGCTTCCAGGCAGAAGAGGTCAATCGTGCCAAGGCCAATCTGATTTCTCAGCTCGAGACTGCTGCAGAGAAGGCTGACACCCGCAAGAACCCTCAGCTGGTGCGTCCTCTCCTTCAGAACTTCTTCGACAACAAGACCTACATGGATCCCAAGTTCGAACTTGAGTTCGGCAAGCAGCTCCTCGGTCAGCTCAGCGCAGATGTGCTGAATCAGGTTGCCAAGCAGCTCATTACCGAAGAGAACCTCGTAGTAGTTTACAGCGGCCCCGAGAAGGAAGGCATCGCAACTCCTACCTCCGCCCAGCTTCTGGACATCATCGCAAAGGTTAAGGCTTCCGATATCCAGCCCCTCAAGGGTGAGGAGATCGCAAGTTCCTTCCTGGATCCTTCCAAGCTGAAGGGTGGAAAGGTCAAGAAGACCGCTACCGGCCCCTGCGAAAGCATTAACTGGACTCTCAAGAACGGCGTTCAGGTCTATGTCCTGCCCACCGAGTATCAGAAAGACCAGATCCTTCTCCGTCTCTATCGTGAAGGTGGCAACAGTCTGATTGCAACCGACGATCTGGATTCCTTCGATGGCAGTATCTGGTCGATGTACAACCGCAACCGCGGTGTCGCCGATTTCTCCGGCACCCAGGTTACAAAGATGCTCACCGGCAAGAATGTCAACGTTGCGCCTGTCATCGACGATCTGTACAACGGCGTTTATGCCAGCTCAACCTGCAAGGATATCGAAACCGCATTCCAGCTCATGTACCTCGAGTATGTGCAGCCTCGTTTCGATGAAGAAGAGTACATGGTCGGCGTGAACCAGCTCAAGGGTGTGCTTCCCAATGTGATCAACACTCCCAACTACAAAATCCAGAAGGGCTTCTCCGATGCAGTTTACGGCGGCAACCCCCGTCACAAGTTTACCGATATGGAGACTCTCGAGAAGGCTTCCATCGCAACTGTCGAGAAGAACTACCGCAGGCTCTTCTCCGATGCCGCCGGCCTCAAGCTCGTCATTGTCGGTGATGTGAATGTCGAGACCATCAAGCCTCTGGTCGAGAAATACATCGGTTCTCTGCCGAAGGGCAAGAAGGCTCCCAAGTGGGTGGATAATAAAGACTATCCCGTCAAGGGTATTGTCGAGGTTGTCGAACCCGCCAAGATGGAGACTCCTCTGAGCACCGTATTCCTCCAGTACCAGGCACCTGTGCAGTACAGCATGGATAATGAGGTCGCTCTTGATGTGATTTCCTTCATCATGGATATGCGTTACACCGCCAGCCTGCGCGAAGAAATCGGTGGCACCTATGGCGCAAGCACCAGGGGCCAGCAGGAGAAGTATCCTGTGGATATGTCCCTGTTCACCGTCATGTTCCAGTGCAAGCCCGAGCTTTGCGACACCCTCCTCAAGGTTGCCAAGCATCAGCTTTCAGAGTTCATCACCACCGGTCCTACCGCCGATGAATTCAACAATGCAGTGCTGAATCTCAAGAAGAACATTCCTGAGAAGCGTATCTCCAACCAGTACTGGGTGAACGAAATCCGCAATGTCCTCGACGGATATGGTGCAGAAGATGCCGCCTACGAGGCAGCTGTCAATGCCCTGACTCCCGAGAAGGTGCGCGCTGCAGCCGCTGCCATCATCAATTCCGGCAACAAAGTCGAGTATGTAATGGTGCCTGCTGAGTAGGATTCAGAAAGAAAAGCTAGAAAAGAGTTGGGTGCGCCGCATCCAACTCTTTTAGTATATGCTCCATGGTGGCTTGACGGATGAGGGCACTGCGGGAACGCACGCCGAAGCGCTTGCAATACTCGTTGATTGCCGCCAGTTCTTTCTTGTTGAAGAATACAGATTTGCGAATCGTACGCTTGAGAGCTGCGCGCTCCTTATCCAGATATCGGGGATCTACTCCGTTTTTAGTTTTTCGTGCCATAATGCAAAGATAGCAAATTTTTAATAGTCAGCACTTTTACCTTCTGTTGGAGGCGATGCCGATGTAATAGAACAGGGTAGCGAGGGAGCCGAGCGCGGCAATCACGTAGGTGTATGCTGCCCACTTGAGAGCGTCTTTTGCCAGCGGCAGAGTCTCGTAGGTGGCGATGCCGGATGTCTCCAGCCATGCGATGGCGCGGCGGCTGGCGTCAATCTCCACCGGGAGTGTTACCAGACTGAAAATGGTAGTGAGCGCGAACAGGCCTATGCCGATCCAGATGAGGCTGGGGAAGATGTTGATGAAGATAACACCTGCGAGCAGCACCCACTGCACCGTGTTGTTGGCGAAGGATACCACCGGCACCATCGCGCTGCGCAGCTTCAGGGGAGCATAACCCTTGGCGTGCTGGATGCAGTGCCCGGTTTCGTGGGCCGCGACTGCCGCCGCTGCGATGTTGCGCTGGGCATACACCGAATCTGAAAGGTTGATGACTTTCTTGCTCGGGTCGTAGTGGTCTGTCAACTGGCCGTTTACGGAGCCTATCTGCACGTCGTTGATGCCATTATCCGCCATCATCCGGGCGGACACCTCGGCGCCGCTCATATTGATCCCGACCTTAGAATATTTCTTGAAACGATTGGTGAGTGTCTGCTGAACGATCAGCGAGAGCACCATCACCACAATCATCAGAATCCACGCAAAACTCATAGTATCATTTATTTAGTTTTCATCCATAGCATCCCAAAGCGCATCCAGGGTACGGCGGTCCTTCTTGGTAGGACGCCCGGCACCCTTGTCCCTCTTCACGAAGAAGATCTCCTTGGGAGCATGCAGTTTGTCTCTTTCCGCTTCCGGAGTGAGGTCTTCGGCATAATCCGGCACCAGCGCGGCGCCAACACGGTTGTGAAGGACTGCCTTCACGCGGTAGGTCAGTTCCACGGGGCCTTTACGGACCACCAGCATATCGCCGATCTTGACTTCCTTCGATGGTTTGCTCGGAACTCCGTTGACCTGCACTTTATTGCCCTTACACGCTTCAGTGGCATCCGAGCGGGTTTTGAACACCCGGATGCACCATAGATATTTATCGAGTCTCAGCTCCATTTTACTTAGTCTCCAGATAGAGGGCGTGACGCACGTCGTCTGCCTTCTCCGGAACAACCTTGCCTGCAATTTCCAAGCCGAAATTCAGGGCCCAGCCGGCGCTGCGTCCGGTGATGATGCGTCTGGAGGTGATGGCGGGACGGGGCTCGAACCTGGCCCCGGCCTTCTCCAGATAACCTTCAAAGCCGTCGAAGCAGGTGACGGTGGCTCCGGCGATGCCCTTAAGCTGGCTCAGCACCAGCCCGGGAGCTGCGCAGATGGCTGCCACGGTGCCGCCGGCATCGTAATGCTCCTGCATCAGTTTGATGAGAGGCTTGCACGCCGCTAGGCTCTTGCTGCCGGGCATCCCGCCGGGGAAGATAAGCACATCCTTCTCGGTGGTGCCGGTGTGATCTATCTCCATGTAGGGGAGGTTTTCATCCACTCCTACCATCACTCCGTGGGAACTCTGGGCAAACGGATCCTCTCCTATTCCAACCAGCGCGGAACGCAGTCCGGCACGGCGCAGGACGTCGTTTGTGCCAAGGGCCTCGACATCTTCGAAACCATCGGCGAGAAATATGTAAATGCCTTTCATAACATACAAATTTAAGAAAAAAGTATCTGAATAAAAAAGGGAGAGTCGAAACTCTCCCTAGGGGCCGCTGGTCGGGTTGTTGGCTTATCGGCAGTTTCCGATCAAGCGCCTCTTATCGTCCCCAAACGCGTCGGAGGAATGAATGGACTTTCACGATTTTGCCTCGGATAGTGCGCTTGTGCGCTTTCACTTTGACAAATTTTGGAGCCTTGAACTCAAAGCACATACCCACTCTTATTTGGATAAATCTTTTCATAATGTTGAATGTAATACTAGAATCGTGTAAAAGATTTCCGGAAGGTGCAGAAGTACCCCATTAGCCCCTTTCTATCGGTCTGTGAATAAAAAAGCATTTCAGTTGGGGCTGAAATGCCTTTCATGCGGTGATTCTAGTATCTTAATACATCCAGCATGAACTGATGCAAATGTAAGGATTTTTTCGGACTATCCAAATAAAAAGGATTAAGATTCACAGCAGTTGAGTTCCAGATTATATGATTATCTTTGTCAATGGAATAATTAATTAATGATGCATCCTCAACAATTATATCTAATCAAAGGTAAGCCATATTCAAATGTTCTTCGTGTAGAGAATGCATATTTCCGTGGAAGGAGGGTTTATCGTGTTATCTTTAAAGGGAAGTGTGGCTGCCTTGCAAGAAATTATGCTCTACATGACGTAGCATCTCTCCCTTTTATTCAGACTGTTTCTGGAGATATTCGTTATAAAGAGGAATCGAGTGGGCGAATAGGACTGACCCACGTTGTGCATATTTATGGTAAACCAGCACTTGTATATGGTGTTGAGCAGGGACATGATTTTATAAAGTATTATAGGTCATCAGAAATAAGTCTGGAGAGGTCTATCCGTGGGGAGAAGAATAAATTACTATTCTATCTTGAGCGAATAGCGGCATTGAGTCGTATATCAGATTCTGAAGGGAATATTATATCTCTTGCAGACAAATACACTCAAGCAACATTTATCTTTAAAGGCTCTCTTTTTGCTAAATACCTTAACCCCGACAAGGCAACCTTGGAATACAACCGAAATGCCCCCTTCCTTGTCTTTCCATTTGGGTGTAACGAGGCTCAGTTCAATGCTGTGAAGAATGCACTTACTAATGACCTATCCGTCATCCAAGGTCCTCCAGGAACTGGGAAGACACAAACGATTCTTAATATTATTGCGAATCTTGTTATTCAGGGAAAGAGTACACAAATAGTATCTAATAATAACTCTGCTGTTGAGAACATTGCTGAGAAACTTGAACAACATGGTTATGATTTTTTGTTCGCTTTCCTTGGACGATTAGCCAATAAGGAGACTTTCTTTTCCAATCAAACTGGCCTGTATCCAGATATAAAAAAATGGCAACGTTCTAATAATGAACTTAAGATTCTGCGTGAAAGGGTTGCAAGTATCGTCGCTGCTATACCAAAGTATTTCGAGTATAAAGAAGGTTGTTCTTCTTTAAGGAATGCTCTCGCTGAATATGATTCGCAATCAAAATACTTTGATATTGCCAACCATAGATTACCTCGAGTTTCGTCCAAAAAACTATTCGGCATCCTCTTGCGTATGGAAGATGAATCTAAGAGGCTGGGTAGATTATCTCTCAAAACAAAATTCTTTCTTGTCATTCATCGGTTAAAAGGAATGGACAGGAACAGGATAGAAGCACTTGCTTCCGAAAAGCGCTATCTTGAACAAAGAAACAAGCTTCAAGAAATGAATAATTGGTGTCAATCATTTGAGCCCAATTATAATCAATTTATCTCTCTGAGCCGAACTTATTTTGAGGCAATACTTTATGAGAAATATGGTTCTTCAAAGCAAAGAATCATTTATTCCAAGGATAATTTGTTTGGAGGGGAGGCACTGGAATTCTTATCCGATTATCCAATTATTTTAAGCACAACTTTTTCGGCGACTACTAACATTGATCGGCTAATCCCGTTTGATATGTTGATTATGGATGAGGCGTCACAGATAGACATTTCCGCGGGAGCATTAGCTTTGAATTGTGCTAATGCGGCAGTTATTGTCGGTGACGAAAAACAATTGCCTAATGTTGTTCCTGATGATATAAAGAGAGAAGCCGATAGGTTATTAGCAACATATGATGTCGGGAGTCAATACCGTTTTTACGACAATAGTTTTCTTAACTCAATTATCGCTGTTTTTCCAGATATGCCACAGACATTACTTCGTGAGCATTATCGTTGTGAACCAAGGATAATTGAGTTCTGCAATAAGATGTTCTATGGTGGACAATTGATACCGATGACGCAAAGATCTAATACTCCTAGCATGAGCATTATCCGAACTGTCATGGGTAATCACGCCAGAGGGAAAGTCAATGTGCGTCAAGCGGAAGAGTGCGTTTCAGAAGCAAAAAGGCTTACGGCTCTCTATAAAAGCATAGGTGTAATTACCCCATATAACGATCAAGTTCGTTTAATTGATGAACTATTTAGAAAGGAAGGTTTAAAAGATATTCAGATTGCAACCGTTCATAAGTTCCAGGGAAGGGAGGAAGATGCAATTATCCTTTGTACTGTAGATAACGAAATAAAAGAGTTTGTAGATGATCCTCATCTATTGAATGTTGCGGTATCTCGTGCAAAGAATCATTTCTCTCTTATAGTAAACGGCAACGATATGCCGGATAGTAATATCAAGAAACTTGCTGACTATATTGCTTACTGTGGAGGGGATGTTATAGCTGGATCCGTTCGCTCCGTATTTGATTTGTTGTATGATCAATATAGCAGGGAACGCGAAGAATTTGTAAAGAGTAATTTATCTATAAGCCAGTATTTATCGGAGAATATCATTACAAGCATGTTAAATGATATTCTACAGAAGAAAAACTACTCGAACCTAAAGTTCTTGTTCCAATATCCTCTTTCATTACTTGTTTCTGATTTCAGCGACCTTACAAAAGAGGAAATCATCTACGCTAAACATGATTGGACACGATGCGATTTTCTTGCATATGACATAGTTACAAAGAAACCCATCCTAGTAATAGAGGTTGATGGTATGAGTTTTCATAAAGAAGGTAGCGAACAATGGCAGCGAGATCGTAAAAAAGATAGCATCCTCGCCAAGTCGGGCATTCATCTGCTACGACTTCCTACGACTGGTAGCCGAGAAAAAGAGAAGATTGAGAACGCCCTTGATGAAGCACAGAAACCAATTATTAACTAACTTCGCATTAAGAATATCAGTAGTATTATGGCAGAAAAGAAACTGTATCCCTTCAGGCTTACACGCATAGAAGACAAATACTCATGGGGCAGCGAGGAGTTCCGTCTGGCGGACCTTGGCTATCGGGACACTTTCGTCCACGACGGCTGGCTTTCCGGGAACACCATGGGGGACCTGATGGAAACCTACCTGGACCGGATCACCGGGGATCATGTCTTCGATGCCTGGGGAGTGCAGTTCCCTTTCCAGATCCGCCGCATCAAGGTGGCGGGGAAGATGCCGTTGCGCGTGAGTCCGGAAGATGAGACCGCGCGCGATCGTTACGACCACTATGGAAAGGAGAAGCTCTGGTATATTGCCGCGGCAGGGAAGGGCTCGCGTTTGATGATAGGTTTCCGGAGGGATGTGACCGCATCTGAACTCTACACGTCCTGCCTGGAAGGCAATCCGGAGAATCTGCTGAATACCCTGGAGCCCCGTGCAGGGCAGTATTTCTACATCCCCTCCGGCACTCCGCACTGCGCCGCCGGCGAGATGACAATAGTCGAGATCAGCGAGTCTTCCGCTCTGGATTTCTGCCTCTGCGGCTGGGGAGAGCCCGTTTCGGAGGAGGAGTTCGACACGTCTCTCAGCATAATCGACGCTCTGGATTTCATTAAGTACGAGCGTTTTCCGGAGCAACTTCTGGCCGGAAAGGGCGCTGCCGGCAAGACTGACAGCGAAGATGCAGCGTTGGGCTTTGAAACTCTGCTGCAGTTGCCTCATTTCACGGTGAACCGTGTCACTCTGCGCCAGCCTGTCTCCATCGACACCGACCGCTTTGGCTCCTGCATCGCATATACATCTCTCAAGGGCTCTTTCGAGATCCAGACCACCCCGGAAGTCTGTCCGGATAGCGAACGCCTGCTTTCCGCCACCGAAGGCGAAACCGTACTCATCCCCGCGGAATGCTCCAATTTCATATTGGCGCCCCGCAGTTCAGACACGGTGCTGCTGGAAGTAATGGTGGAAAAGCTACCTGCGGACGATGACGCGTTCGATGCGCCTGGGGACGGAGGTGAGGATCTCGTAGGGGATAGTGCCGAGGATATCGGCTAGTTCGGTAATAGTGGGGTCGGCGCCGAAGATGGTGACGGTATCACCCACGGCGCAGGGGATCCCGGTCACATCCAGCATACACATATCCATGCAGATATTGCCTATCGTGGGGGCCCTGTGGCCATTCACGCTGAAAGATGCATTCCCGCGGCCGAGGTGTCTGTCGAGGCCATCTGCGTAGCCGCAGGGGATGGTGGCGATCACCGTGCCGGATGCAGCGATGTGCCCTTTGCGTCCGTAACCTATGGTGCCGTCGGAAGGTGCCAACTCCTTGATTTGTAGGATTTTGACCTTGAGCGATGCCACCGGCGCCAGATGCACCGAGGGCAGGGCGCTGATGCCATAGATACCTATGCCGAGGCGCACCATATCGAACTGATACTGAGGGAATCTCTCTATGCCGGCGGAGTTCAGGATATGCCAGAGGGGTTTGTAGCCAAGGGCCTTGCCGAGCGCCTCAGCCCCGGCCTGGAAGCAGGAAATCTGCCCGAGGGTGAACTCATCCTGTTCCGGGTCTTCCGCCACTGCCAGATGCGAGAACACCGACACCACGCGGACTACTCCGCCGCAATCCTGCAGAAATTCGAACAAATCCTCCAGCTCGTTCGGCATGAAGCCCAGCCTGTGCATCCCGGTATCCAGCTTGATGTGGATGGGGAAGTCCCGCACTCCGCGGGCGTTCAGCACATCTACCAGGGCCCTGAGCGTCTCCAGATTGGGAACGGAAGGCTCCAGATTGTACTGAATCATCTCCTCGAAGAAGTCCGTGCCCGATGTGAGCACAAGGATGGGCAGGGAGATACCTGCACGGCGGAGTTCGATGCCCTCGAGGGGGAGTGCGACGGCTAGATAATCGGCACCGGCCTGCTGCATCATGCTGGCGAACTCGACGGCTCCGTGCCCGTATGCATTGGCCTTCACCAGCACCAGCATCTTGGTTTCCGCTTCCAGAAGGGAACGGAAATACCGGTAGTTGCGGGTGCATGCCGGAAGATTCAGCTCAAGGCGTGAGAAGTCGTCTGCAGAGTTCATTCAAACTACAAAGTTATCAATTTATCGGGAACAACATACCAGACGGCCCCCGAAACATTCTTATATCCCATCGAGCGGAATATGCTCATATAGGCAGATACCTGATTGGAATATTTGGCGTCGCTCTTCGGGGTGCTGTCCCCGAACTTGTAATCCACTATCACCACCTGGTCCTGCAGGAATACCACGCGGTCCGGACGGCGGTCATCGCCGTAGGCATTGAAGATGGTGATTTCGTTGAGGCCTCTGGACGAGAACCACTCGGGATGCGCGGCAATCCTTTCAGACAGCAGCGCGAAGGCATCCTCGCCATCCTCGGGCGTGAGCTGCCCCTCCAGCACCGCCTCATCCACGGCGGCACGCAGGTCGGATGCCTGCTGCACCCTGGAGAGTATTGAGTGAAGGGCGATGCCGTTCCGGCGGGGCGATGCCGCTGCTCCCACGGCGCCATCCTCCCCAAAGAAGTCGGATGCGTCTGCAGAAACCTTCAACCTGTCGCCGATAGGAATCGAAGTGTAGCGGAATGGCAGGCCTTGCTGCTTTGCGGCAGGGGAATCCTCCTTCTGGGAGAATACATAGGGTTTCCCGTAGGAAAAATCATCCATCCTCCCGCAGAAATCATAAAGGAGCTGCGAGAAATCCCTGTATTCCGGAGTCTTCGCCGTGCGGAAAGTCTTCGATGGCTGGGCCGCAATCACGTGCAGACACTTCTCTGCGCGGGTAAGCGCTACATAAAACACGTTGATATTATCCACCTTCTGCATCTCTTCCTCCTCCATCTTGGCCCGGTCGAAGAGAGTATTGTCGGCGGCATTGCCGAGCATCACGGGGTAGGTGCCCTCTGCCTCGGGAATGAATGGTGTGCCGGCGGTATCGAGCCTGCACCAGTGCCATCCGGCTTTGTAGAATTCCACGCTGTCGGCGAAGGGGAAGATCAGATACTTAAACTCCAGCCCCTTCGACTTGTGGATGGTTATCACGCGAACTGCATCCTTGTTGTCGGGAGAACTGATGGTAGTGTTGCTCTCCTGCCAGTGGCGGAGGTAGTAGCGCAATTCGTTGCCGTTGGCATCCGACCACTCCCGCAGGTCGTCCATAAAGGCCTGGATATATAGCGTTTCCCCGGCGAAAACATCGGGGGAGGAGGCCTCCAGCTGCCGCAGCAGATTCTCGCAAAGGTCTGTGAGTGAATGATATTCGTCAGGGAAGACCACGGACTCCCGCTCTGCTATGAAAGCGTTGATCTTGTCGTCCGGATTGTCATGATTGGCAAGTATTCCAGTGAGTTTACGTACTATCACGGAAGACTTCAGGGTGAGGGAATCATCCGACACCACGGGGATGCCGGCCTCCATCAGCGCAGCTGCGACAGCGGATCCTTCCTTGCGCGCCCTCACCAAGATGGCGATATCTCCATGTTTCGCCCCGGCCTTGCGGGCCTCGGCGATGGATTCCAGCACCAGCGGAATCTCATCTTCCTTCTGTCGGAAGCTGATCCGGACCATGCCCTCCTGGGGTTCGTCCTTGACCCGCACCTCCTGCTTCACGTCTTTATAGAGATCCTCCTTGCCTATGGCCTGCGCGGCGAATTTGAAGAAAGCGTTGTTGAATTCCACGATGGTGCGGCAACTGCGCCAGTTGCTGTCCAGGGGCTCGGTTTCGGCGCGGGGGAAATCCTCTTCCACCTTCTTGGCCAGCAGGGTCCAGTCGGAATCGCGCCAGCGGTAGATACTCTGCTTCACATCGCCTACGATCAGGTTCCTGTGGCCTCCGGCATCACTTTCCCGCAGCAGCGGGCGGAAATTCTCCCACTGAATGTTGGAAGTATCCTGGAACTCATCGAGGAGGAAGTTCTCGTAGCGCACCCCCATCTTCTCATACACGAAGGGAGCGTCGCTACCGGCGATTATATCTTTCAGTATCTCGTTGGACTCGTCCAGCACCATCACGTTCTTCTCTTTGAGAAGGTCCTCGAAAGAACGGTAGAACTCTCCGGCCAGGCCCAGGCTGAATCCCAGGTCCCGGAGCAGCCAGGCGGTATTGTACCAGCGGAATTCATCCCCTTCGAAAAGCTTGCAGAACTCGCTGCCTTCGGCCTCCTTTGCCAGAGTCGCTCCCGGCGCGGGAATCTTCTGCCACGGCTCGCAGCCCTTCTGGTAGGTCGCCAGATTCTTGATGGAATGTACTTTGGAAACCGATACTCCCGGCACGGCCGCGTTCACTTTGTCGGTGAAGTTCTGGATGATGCCGTTGCAGTTGCGCATCAGCGCCTCCAGATTTTCCCTGCTGAAGCGTTTCTTCAGTTCATCCCGGTCGCCGGCCTCTCCCATCATCAGGCGTCCGCCAAGCTCGTACAGTTCGTTTTCTATGCTCACCCGCTTGCCCTGGTCGAGGCTGTCGGCAACGCTCCTGCGAAGCCATTCCAGCACGTCGGTGCGCTCTGCGGTGAGGGAATCCAGGATGCGGTCCATCGCTTCTACCGTGAGGGCGTCCTTGTCCAGATCTATCTGATAGTCAGCCACTTGCCCGATCTCGCGGGCGAAGGCCTTCAACGCCTGCTGGAAGAACTTGTCGATGGTGGTCACCGCGAAAGCGCTATAGTCGTGGAGGATGTCGCGCAGTGTGTCCTTCCTGGAGGGATCTTCGCTCTCGTAGAGGAACTGCAGTATCCTGCTCTTCATCTCGGCCGTGGCCTTGTTGGTGAAGGTTACGGCTAGGATGTGTCTGTAGGCGAAGCGCTCGGTGAGAAGCGCCAGGTAATTGTTTGCGAGGGCGTATGTCTTGCCTGCTCCTGCGGAGGCTTTCAGAATCCGTATCATTTTCCGCAGAGAGTTTTAAAGTCACACCATTCACAGGTTTTGGCATCGGTCGTACGCCGCCAGGGAACCGTCTTGTCGGCAATTTCTGCCAGAGTTTCCGCCACCTTCTCCTTCGCCAGCCGGCAGAATTCCGAGCTACGGGGGATGCTCTTGGGCTTATCCCGGAAGAGCCCGGTGGTCTGGTAGATGCAGTTCTCCAACTGCTTGCCTTCCACCAGTTTATCGCCCTGGAGATATTCTCCGTAAAGATATAGCTGCAGGGCAATCTTGGGCCTCTTGGAATTGTCGGGCCCGAACAGGGCGCCCACCACAGAGGCTGCATTATTGTCGTCAATCAAGATATCCTGATCAGTGACCTTGCCGGTCTTGTAGTCTACGATACGCACGGTGCCGCCGGCAAAGCTGTCCAGGCGGTCGATGTATCCCACGAAATCGAATCCGCCGAAATCCATGTGCTTCTCGAGTTCCAGTCCGAGCAGTTCGAATTCCTCCTTCCCGGAGTCCTCCAGAAGCGCTTTGTCGGTGGATAGGATCTGCATCACGTAGCGCGTGATAAGTTCCTCAAAAATGAGGTTGCGTCCGATGATTTCGTCCGTGCGAAGCTGCTTCATTATCTCGCGGGCCACCTTCGCGCGGATGCCGGCCTCATCCTCCAAAAGCTTGCTCAGGAACTGCCTGGAGATGGTTTTCCTGCCGGAATATAACTTGCGCATGGTCTCATGCAGGGCCGTCCCCATCTTCCCGGCATCCAGCGCCTCGCTCACCTCGTCGGCCGCCTTCAGCCCCTTCACCTTGTCGTAGTAGAACATGGCAGGGCAGTTGAGGTAGTGTTGGAGTGAGGATACCGACAGGCTGAACTTCGGAGCATGCATAGCAGCCAGATCTTCATCCGTCTTGGGGATGGCCTCGTCGGCGCCCGTCTCCCGGATGGGGGATTGCAAGTTGAGCCGCCGGACGTCGAATCCGTAAAGCATCTGCATCTGGCGGATGTAGCGGCTTTCCTCGCCGGAGCGGCTGATTTCGGTGCGGGTATCGAAGAGCAGCCAGACGTTCTGCGCCCTTTGTATCAGGCGATAGAAGTAATATGCCCAGACGGAATCCTGATATTCATATGTCGGCAGGCCGAATCCTTTCCTCAATTCCGCGGGGATGAAGGATGCGGCCACGGACCTGCGGGGGAACATGCCTTCGTTGCAGGAAAGGATGATCAGATTCTTGAAATCCAGAGCGCGTGTTTCCAGCGGCCCCATTATCTGCAGGCCCTTGAGCGGCTCTCCCGTGAAGGGGACCGCTGCCCGGCCGATGAGTTGGTCGAAGAGTTTCCACCAGGTGCGCGCCTGCACATCCAACTTCATCCCCTGAAGACGGGTGACTGCTTTGTAGGCGAACATCGCGAAATCGAGTTCCATCTCCTTGCCGGCCTGATTCTTCAGAAGAGGAGCCAGCCCCAGCAGGAACTCTTTGACGTATGCGGGGATGTCCGTTGCCGGACGGAAGATCGATTCGAGAAGGGGGTCTCCGGCAAAAGAGCCCTGCCCTATGTAGTATTTTGCCTCCTTGCGTATCCGGCGAACTATTTCCTCTCCTTCCGGACTCAGGGAGCTGCGGATCAGGCTGTTGCTGAATATGCCCCAGACATTGCGATGGTAGAATTGCAGCACTCCGTCCTTCTCTCTGGTGTTCTGCTGGAGTGCGGCGATATCCTTCATCAGCGCATGGAATTCGCTGCCCTGCATGGGGTAGCCCATGGTCACGTTGATGGCGTCGATGCTCTCCGGGATGGAGTTCAGCACCGGCATCAGCAGCCCTTCGTCGGGAAGCACGATCGCGGTATCGATGCCGGCATCTCCCGGAAGGATCTGGGGGAGAAGTTTGGCCTGACCCACTGCGGATGGCACCGGGACCACGTTTATCACAGGGCGGGGGAGAGGCTCGGGATCGGGGGCGAAGGCCTGGGGGAACTCATCTACATTTTTCGAAAGGAAGAAGGATGAGCGATTGGCGGGGTCGCGTATCTCCTTGCTGCTGAAGTCCCAGCAGAACTCCGCGAGCTTCGCATCCCGCAACTTCCGGAGCACCCTCTTTTCGCACTCGTTCAGAGCGTTTAGCCCCACGAAAACGAATTTGTCGGCATCCGGGAACCCTTCCTTCAGCACATCCGCTACCGCCTCCGAATCCAGCCTGTCCGCAATCGCGCGGTAAACCCCGCCTTCGGTGGCAAGCCCTTCGGCCGCCATCCTCTCGTTGAAAAGATGATAAAGAGGCAGCAGCAGGTCCCATATCCTGCGGAAACGTTCCTTGTAGTCTCCATCCTTGGTAAACTGCCCCAGGAACTGCTCCATGGCCGCTTTCTGGCTGGGCTCCAGGTACTCCAGGCTATCCTGCATCTGGCGGAACTCCGCCACGTTCTTGAAGATATGCTCCGGATTCACCCGGTATTTATCCACCTCGGCGAAATCGCTCAGAATCACATTGCCCCAGAAGATGAAGTCATCCAGAGGCTCTGCTGCCGGGTTCAATTCCTTATAGCAGTCATACAGGGTGATTATCGAACTCATGCGGTCGGCCGTGTGAAGGGCGCCCAGATGAGAGAAGAAGTCGTTGATGGTGAGGCACTCCGGCGAGATGATGGCTCTTCGCGACTCTGCGCACAGGACCCCCAGATGCTTGCGGAAGAAGGCTATCGCGCGCTTGTTCGGAAAAATAAAACACATCCGGCTGATTTGGGGAGCCGGATGGTAATGCTGAGCCACTTGTCGAAGGAACGGAATCATCTCAGATCGGTGACTACCCACATTCTGTCGTATTTGCTGGTGTCAACCGTGAAGTCTGAGAGGTCCTCACTCGCATCGGTTTTGCGGAGGATGGTCGCTTTGCAGGCGATAGGCTCGGGGATTCCCTGCATGCTGAAGGTGAACGACAGACGGGTGCCGTCTATGACAAGGTCGCTCACGTTCTCCAGGATTTTGTCCAGGTTGCCGAAGATATCGGCTGCCCCGCCGGCGGTCTCGATATAGATTTCCTTGTTGCGCTGGTTTATCGTCCAGAGATTGGTGCCGTTGCAGATGTATTTGCTGCCGCTTTCCACCACGGAGTAGCAGTGGCCCTGGATGGTGGCCATCCCGCTCCCGAGTTCATTACCTTTGCTGTCCCCGTAGCTATAGCTGATGCTCACGCGGGAGGTTTCCAGCATGGAGATGAGATTCTGCACGGAGTCCTGTGCCGCTGCCTGGAGGCAGAAAAGTGTGGCGAGTATGGTGATAAACTTACGCATCGTTCCTTAGGTTATCAAGCAGTGTTTCAAGGTCATCGAGAGTAGATACAAGAACCGTGCGAGGTTTGCTTCCTTCCTGAGGACCGACGATTCCGGCCTGCTCCAGCTGGTCCATCACGCGGCCAGCCTTAGCATAGCCCATACCCAGCCTGCGCTGCAGGTCGGAGGTGGATCCCCTCTGGGTGGTGACCACCAGTTTGGCAGCCTCCTCGAAACGCTCGTCCAAATCTCCCAGTTCGCCCTTGGCGCCGCCTTCTTTCTCCTCTTCCTTGACCTCGGGCAGATAATAAGGAGTGTTGTAGCTCTTGCCGAACCCTTCCTGATCCCCGATGAAATTGGTGATGGCCTTGATCTCGGAGTTGCTGACGAAGCCGCACTGGATGCGTTCGTTCTCGATGCCTGCGGAAAGGAGCATATCGCCACGGCCTATCAGTTTCTCGGCTCCGGGGGAGTCGATAATGGTCATGGAGTCCGTCCTGGATGCCACGCGGAAGGCGATTCTCAGAGGGAAGTTGCCCTTGATGACGCCGGAGATGACATCCACGGAAGGCCTCTGGGTGGCGATGATCACGTGGATACCTGCGGCGCGGCCTTTCTGGGCCAGGCGGATGATGGAGTTTGTGATGCTCTTGGATGCTGCGCGCACCTCGGGGCTGGCGCCCATGGTCATAGTGAGGTCGGCATATTCATCCACTATGGTAACAAGGTACGGCAGGAATCTGTGGCCGTTCTTGGGGTTCAGTTTGCGTGCCTTGTATTTCTCGTTGTAGTCGGTGATTTTGTTTTCTCCGGATTTGCTAAGCAGAGCGTAGCGCTCGTCCATCTCTATGCAGAGGCTCTTTAGCGTCAGTTCCGCGTCCTTTGCACTCTTGACGATAGCCTTCGCCCTTTCTTCCTCTTCGTCTCCGGCAGTGGGTAGCACCGCAAGATAGTGCTTGAGGAGGGAGTTATAGGCGGAGAATTCCACCATCTTCGGGTCGATGAAGACAAACTTCAGCTCCGAAGGATGCTTTGCATAGAGCAGCGAGGTGATGATTATGTTCAATCCCACCGACTTGCCCTGCTTGGTGGCACCCGCCACGAGGAGGTGGGGAGCGTCGCTGAGGTCGAACACCTTGACCTGCTGGGTGATGGTATATCCTATCGCGACCGGCAACTCGTATTTGCTGGAGCGGAAGGCCTCGCTGTTCAGGAGGCTCTTGAGAGGCACGATGGAGGCATAATCATTAGCCACTTCGATGCCGACGGAGTCTGACAGAGTGACCACGCGCACGCCCTTGGCATTCATTTGCATGCCGATATCCTCCTGGAGTTTCTTGACCTCGGAGATGCGCACGCCGGGGGCCAGGGTGACCCGGTACAATGTGACCGTGGGACCTACCTGAGCCTTGACCTCGGTGATTTCGATCTTATAGTTCTTCAGGGTCGCGCGTATCTTGTTATTGTTGCGCTGAAGTTCTTCGTTGGATACCTGGCGGCGTTCGGAAGCGTGGGCCTCGAGGAGTTCGAGACCGGGGGCTTTGAATTTCGGAAGCCCTTCCGGCGGATCGAGACGGTTGTCGATCGGCGGCAGACTCTCGTAGCGTTCGTTCTCCAAAGTGTCGTCTACAACGACTTCAAGGGAATTTTCCGCGTCTGCAGACGGTTCTTCCTCTTCGACCGTCTCGCTTCGCTCGACCCCACCGTTCACTTCGTTCACGGTCCCCCCTCTTAGCGTGCCGAGGGTGGCAGCGGTCTCAGAGGAAGACGCGTCCTCCGCCGCGGCGGTCTCCTCTGCCACTTCCTCCGCCTCTATTGCATCGGACTCTGTCTCAAAACTGGAAACGAAGTCTGAATCAGAATCGGAAGACCTTCCGCCGAGGGAGTAAACCCAGGTGGTGAAGCGGGGGCTGCTGAAGAACAGCCAGAGAATCACGAGAAGAAGGATGATGGCACCGCAGATGATGAGGCCGAACAGATTGTTGCCCCATAAAACCACCTGCCTGCCAAATTCGCCGCCGAGGCCGCCCCCGAAGATGTCCGGAATGCCGGCGAGATTGCCGACGAAGGCGAGTAGCAGAGATGCGACCATCGTGCCCGTAAGTGTCAGCAGGGTGGTTTTGATGAGGGAGAAGCCCCATTTGCGGCCGATCAGGCGCACACTGATTGCCACCAGGATTATCAGCAGAGCAAAACTGCCTAGCCCGAAGAGATCTCCGATCAAGAGGTGTCCGGTGCGATATCCCAATTTGCCGGCGGCATTGCCGACACCGGTGGCACTATCCATCATGGCAGGATTGCCCAGAAGGCTCATATCCTGCTGCCAGTGGAAGAGGTATGAAATGCAGGAAATGAGTATGAACAGGCAGAATACCCCGGTCAGGAGCCCTGTGATAACTTTCGCATTGCTCCTTTCTTTACCGTCCCAGTTGCGCCAGAAGGCTATGTAGTCCCCGAATCTACTCATTTCTTTTTGCCTTTCTTGTTATAGTGTTTGCGGTTCTTGCTTCCGCCCTGAGGCTTGATTCCCAAAGTGGGGCGGGAGAAGGATGCATCCTGCGACAGGCCCTTGAGGCTGAGGCCTTCCGGAACTTTGAGCCTGTAGTCGGACAATTTCTCGATATCCGCAAATATGGTCTCGTCTGCCACGCTGTCCTTGTTCCAGATCAGGTATTGAGTGCGCATGTAGTTTGCGAGGGAATGGATCATCGCCGTCTTGACCTCACCGTCTGGCTCGGTGCAGAGGAGGTCGATGATCTTTTCTATGTTGCGGCCGTAGTGGGTGGCTTTGATCTTGGTGCCCTTCATGGGAAGCGGCACTGGCTTGGTGTCGAAATCTTCTTTGATGGGGCAGGGATAGGGGGAGTCGATGTCCAGATCGAACTCGGCTATGATATAGAGCTGGTCCCAGAGCTTATGCTCCCAGTCTTCCTGGCTTTTTACGCCAGGGTTGAGGATTTCCATGGTCTTGACCACGGCGATCGCCTGCTCGCTCCTCTTCGCACGGTCCGGAATCTCCTTCAAGTGCGCCACCATTTTGAGGACATTGCGCCCGTATTCGGTAATCTTAAGCTTCTCGCGCTCTGTATTGTATTCGTGCTTGATTGCTTCTTCGCTCATTGTCATTTCGATATCATTCATAGTACGCAAATATAACGAAAACTTTTGGGTTATCCATTGCTGTTTTTTCACTTCGGCAGAATATTTGTATTATATTTGTAGGATATTAATTGTGACATGAAGTATTTGCGCTTTTTAACAATATTTTGCCTGACCGCGGTGCTTGCTTTTTCTGTGTCCTGCAAGAAGGACGATGACGATAGCAACACTAAACAATATCTTTCCGGTACCATTGAATTCGATTTCCCGTCCTATGTCAGATACGGGGATGTCATCCATGTGAGCCCTACTGGTGTTTACAAAGGGGACGACAAGGCAGATTCGCTTGTGGGTTACAGATGGGTCAATCCTTTCACAGAGAAGACGGATACCCTGCGTCGCGAGTCCGATCCAGCCAGCAAGGGCAAAGAGTTCGATTTCGTGATCTCGAAAGATTCCCTCGCCACCTTCACTCTGATATTGTCTGCATGGGCCGACGGTTATTATGAAAAGACCGCGAATGCGACTTTCACCATCGTGAATCCCATCCTCGGCACTGGTTCCCTGAAAGGTTATGATTTCCTTGCCAGCATACCTTCGTTTACGGATTCGCGTGACGGGCAGAAATATTATTACAACACCGTCGGCGGCAAGGATTGGATGATCCAGAATCTTGCCTGGAACGGCGCCGGTATTGCATACGAAGATGATGAAGCGATATCCGATGTTTTCGGTCGCTTTTACACATGGTCAGAGGCTGCTTCCGCCTGCCCTTCCGGATGGCATCTTCCTTCCAATGCCGAATTCAAGGCCTTGGCAGAGGCTGTTGCCGGGAAAGAGGACAATGCGGCCGGTGCTCTTATGGTGGATGCAACCTTCAATGGCGACAGACTCTGGGAGTTCTGGCCGGATGTGAAGATCACCAATCAGAGCCGTTTCTCCGCAATCCCTCTGGGATACGCCATGGTCGAGGGCGCTTCAGCCTCCTTCCGTGCATATAAGGAATATGCGATGTTCTGGACTGCGGATGCGTCCGGGGCCGATATGGGCATCGCCCGCTATATCTATGTAGACAAACCCGCTTTCTTCAGCGGAGAATATGGAAAGGAGAGCCTGAGGGCCAATGTCCGTTGCGTAAGATAATTCTAGTTTAAAGCATACAATGAAAAAATCACTCATTTGGATTGGCATTATCGCCATCGTAGCCATCTGGGGCATTTCCGCCTACAATGGCCTGGTCAACAAAGACGAAGCAGTTACCGCCGCCTGGGGACAGGTGGAAAATAATTATCAGCGCCGTGCAGACCTGATTCCCAATCTGGTCGCCACTGTTAAGGGTTATGCCCAGCACGAGAGCAGCACTCTCGAGGCAGTCGTGAACGCCCGTGCCGCTGCCACTCAGGTGAACGGAGGAAATCTCTCCACCGAGGAAGTGGCCGCATACCAGAAGGCTCAGGGTGAGGTCAGTTCCGCACTGAATCGCCTGCTCATGGTGGTGGAAAACTATCCCGACCTGAAGGCCAACGAGAACTTCCTGGATCTCCAGGCCCAGCTCGAAGGCACCGAGAACCGCATCGCAGAGGCCCGCAGGGCTTTCAACGAAACCGCCAAGGAGTACAATACCACCGTGCGCCGTTTCCCCAATAACCTGCTTGCGAGTATCTTCGGCTTCTCCACCAAGGGTTATTTCGAGGCTGACGAGGCTGCCAAGACCGCTCCCAAGGTAGAGTTCTGATGCGCTTCCTGAAAAGGATAATCGCAGTTTTATCCGTCGTCGTCCTTGCCATTCCGGGCAGGGCGGCGGCAGATGATATTATCCCCGCAGTCCCCAATCCGCCGCGTCTGGTAAACGACCTCGCGGGTGCCTTCACCCAGGATCAGGCCGATTCTCTCGAGGCGGTGCTGGTGGATTTCGACAATCGCACCTCCAACCAGATCAGCGTGGTGACGGTCACCACTCTCTACGATCAGGATGTGTCCCGCTATGCACTGAGTCTGGCGAACAAGTGGGGGATAGGAGGCAGCCGCAACAATGGCGTGCTGGTGCTCCTGAAGACCCGCGAAGGGGGATATGTGGATGTCACGATCCAGGTAGGACGCGGGCTCGAGGGTGCTATCCCCGATGCATACGCATCCCGCATCATCCGCAACATAATGGGCCATCATCTGCGTCAGGATGAGTATTGGCCGGCCGTAAGCAAGGCTTGCGTGGAACTGATGGCCCTCGCCGAGGGAGAGATCAGCGAACCGCGGGACGATGACGACGATGCCGGCGCGATTATCGGGATGGGAGTTATGGCTTTATTCTTCCTGATAGTATTCATTCTGATTATCTACGCCGCCTCCAAGGACGGTAACAATCATGGAGGCGGAACCGGCTCTTTCCGCGGCCCTACCATCACCTTTGGCAGTGGCAGTTCCTCCCGCGGATCCTGGGGTGGCGGCTTCGGCGGCGGCTCCGGCTGGGGCGGTGGAGGATTCGGCGGCTTCGGCGGCGGCTCCTTCGGTGGCGGTGGCGCGGCCGGTCGCTTTTAGCGCAGCAGCTAAGTATTTGATAATAAGCTACTTACCAGAAAGAGAATCGGTGAAATTCGCTGATTCTCTTTTCAGTAAATGGTTGAAAGATAGCTAATTAAGTGCTGCAATAATAAACAGGCATTTTTCCAACACTAGGGCGAGGGTGTCCGTCAGCCAGATCAGCCAGGAGGGGGAGAGGCCGGCGAAAGTGAGCAGCAGCAGGGGCACGGCGGCGAACATCAGTAAGGATGTGAGCGGTAGTGCCAGCAGGTTGGTCAGAAGGAAGTATTTGGGGAAGGTGCGGAAGTGCAGCCAGACCAGGGGCGCGGTGAATAACTGGCAGGATAGCGAAAGCGCCATCGAAGACCAGATCCATTTCACCGGATGCGGCCCCCGCCCGGTCTTAGGATAGAACCCGTCCAGCCAGGGAAATACCAGGAAAATCCCCAGCATCGCCAGATAGCTCAGCTGAAAGCCCACGGAGCGGATCACCCAGGGAGATATCAGCAGCTGTATCATCAGCGCCAGGCACCACACCGCCAGCGGACTTTTCCTGCGCCCGGGCGAGTAGCGCATGAGTTCGTTGATGGTGATGAAGAGCAGCGCGCGGACGGTGGATGGGGCGGCGCCGGTCATGAATGCGAAGAACGCGGATGCCGCCACGATCAGTATGCTGCGGATGATGGATGCGATGCGTCCGTTCCCCAGGAGCGAGAGTAACTTGCTCACCAGCAGATAGATAATGCCCAGATGCAGCCCGCTGAGTGCGAGGATGTGGGATGCGCCCGCGCTGCGGAAGGCGGCCACCGTTTCGCGGGAGAGACCATCGCGCTGCCCGGTCAGAAGCGCCCGCAGGAGTTCGTTGGTGCTGCCATGGGGGAAGGGAATGGAGCGGATGATGGCGTCGGTGCGTTCCAGCGCCCGGCGGAATACCCCAGCATCTCCCGTCATCCCTACACCTCCTCCCGCTGCCCCGCACAAGGCCCCCAGAGCGAAGAAAACCACCCCGTGCCAGATGCGCCCGCGAAGCTTGTCGCCGAGGGCGAGCAGAAGCAGTATGGCGCTGATAGCCAGGGAGATATGGAAAAGGGGGAACGGGCAGAACTGGGCGAGGGCAACCCCCGCCGCAAAAGGAAACGATACCATCACAATGTCCCGCGCCTCATCCATAACGATTCACTTTTTTAACTTTGCTAAAGTAAGCATTATTTCTTAAATTTGTAAGCTATTGAAAATACATTATTCTTAAATATGATCATACTTGTCATTAACTGCGGCAGCTCCTCCATCAAGTACCAGTTATTTGATATGAAGAGCGCAACCGATTATGAGGTCAAGGCCAAGGGCCTGGTAGAAAAAATCGGTCTTCCCGAAGGAAACATCACCCACAAACCCACCGGCAAGGCGGTATTCGAAAAAGCACTTCCCATCCCGGATCACAAGCTGGGAATGAAGCTCGTCATGGATGCCCTGGTGGATCCGGTTCACGGCGTGCTCACCTCTTTCGACGATGTGGACGCTGTCGGCCACCGCATCGTGCAAGGTGCCGATTTCTTCGACGGCAGCTGCCTGGTGAACGATGATGTGTTGAAGAAGATCGAGATCTGCTGCGATTTCGCACCTCTGCACAATCCTGCGCACCTTCTCGGCATCCATGCCATCACTCAGGTGCTTCCCAAGACCCCGCAGGTGGTAGTTTTCGATACGGCCTTCCATCAGACCATGCCGGATTACGCGTACATGTACGCACTTCCTTATGATTACTACACCGACTACCACGTACGCCGCTATGGTGCCCACGGCACTTCGCACCAGTATGTGTCCCGCAGGGGAGCGGAGTTCGTCGGCCTGGATATCAACAACTCCAAGATTATCACCTGCCATATCGGCAACGGATCTTCGGTCACTGCGGTCAAGAACGGCAAGTGCATCGACACCTCCATGGGCTTCACCCCGCTGGAAGGCATGATCATGGGTACCCGCTGCGGTAATGTGGACTGCAACGTCATCCCCTACATGATGAAGAAAAAGAACATATCTCCGGACGAGATGACCACCATCATGAACAAGAAGAGCGGTCTGATCGGCCTCGGAGGAGTCAGTTCCGATATGCGTGAAACTGAAGAAGCCGCCGCGAACGGCAACGCCCGTGCCCGCCTGGCCATAAACAAGCTCACCTACGATATCGTGAAGCTGATCGGTGCCTACAGCGTGGTGCTGGATGGCGTGGATCTGATCGTCTTCACCGCAGGCATCGGAGAGCACAACTACAAAGTGCGTCGCCGCGTCTGCGAAAAGCTGGGTTCCATCGGCGTTAAGCTGGATTTCCCTGCAAACGAGAAGGCTTTCGGCGAAGAGGCTCTCATCAGCGCCCCCGATTCCAAGGTGAAGGTCGCCCTCATCCCTACGGAAGAGGAACTCATGATCGCCCTCGATACAATGAACATAGTAGCAAAATAACGATATGTCACTTATTGAACAGATTGTAGCGCGTGCAAAATCCAACAAGCAGCGCATCGTGCTCCCCGAATCCTTCGAAGAGCGCACCATCACAGCGGCAGACCGCGCCCTTGCAGACGGCCTTGCAGATATCATCCTTATTGGCAATAAGGAGAAGGTCCTGGAATATGCCGCCCAGCTCGGGCTCAAGCACATAGGCAAGGCCACCATAATCGACCCTGCCACCAGCGAGAAGACCGCGGAATACGCGAACCTCCTTTATGAACTCCGCAAGAACAAGGGAATGACCCCTGAAATCGCGGCCAAGACTGTGCTGGATCCCCTCTATTTCGGATGCCTCATCATCAAGAGCGGAGATGCCGACGGGCAGATCAGCGGCGCCCTTTCCACCACCGGTGAAACCCTGCGCCCGGCCCTCCAGATCATCAAATGCTCTCCCGGCATCACCTGCGTCAGCGGTGCTATGCTGATGATCACCCAGGCCCCCGAATATGGCGAGAACGGCGTGCTGGTGATTGGTGACGTTGCGGTTACTCCCGCTCCCGATGCCGGCCAGCTTGCGCAGATTGCAGTCTGCACCGCCCGCACCGCGAAGAGCGTGGCTGGATTTGCAGATCCCCGTGTGGCGATGCTGAGCTTCTCTACCAAGGGTTCCGCCAAGCATGAGGTGGTAGATAAGGTAGTTGAAGCGACAGCTCTCGCCAAAGAGTTGGATCCGTCCCTCAAGATAGATGGTGAACTTCAGGCAGATGCCGCTCTGGTGCCGTCTGTCGGCAAGAAGAAGGCTCCCGGTTCAGAGATTGCCGGTAATGCCAACGTGCTGGTATTCCCCAATCTGGAAGTCGGAAATATCTCCTATAAGCTGATTCAGCGCCTTGGCCACGCCGAAGCCATCGGCCCCATCCTCCAGGGCATTGCCAAGCCGGTAAACGACCTCAGTCGCGGCTGTTCCGTGGATGATGTCTATAATCTGATTGCCATCACCGCCTGTCAGGCGATGGATGCCAAATAATACGATATAGTGTTAAAGAAATAAGGCCCGGACATCCGGGCCTTATTTCTTTATTCTGCTTTCTCGCAGCACTCTTTCTTCTCACCGCACTCTGCTTTCTCTTTGCAGCAGGGTTTCTTGTGGCAGGCGGGGCAGGCCTCGGTGGCCTTGACTGCTTTCTTCCAAGCCTTCACAGTCTTGCCTTCAGCGGTCTTGATGTCAACGACCTGCTTCACGGCAACGTCAGGAACGGGGATTTCGCAGCACTCGGCCTTCTCTTTGCAGCACTCTTCCTTCTTCTCTTCGCAGCATTCAGCCTTCTTTTCGCCTTCGCACTTGCCGCAGCACTCTTTCTTCTCGCCACACTCGGCTTTTTCCTTGCAGCATTCAGCCTTCTTTTCTTCGCAGCACTCTTTCTTCTCACCACACTCGGCTTTTTCCTTGCAGCACTCCTTCTTTTCACCTTCGCACTTGCCGCAGCACTCCTTCTTCAGAGCGACAACGACCTTGTTGCCGTCTACGACCTTGGCGCAGACAACCTCCTTGCCTTCAACCACGAAAGCCTCGGCGCAAACGCTTTCGGCATCGATAGCCTCGGGATATTCGACAACAACGGCGGCAACCTTATCGGGACCGGCGACGATGGCGGTAACCTTCTGCTTTCCGCCGCAACAGGCAGTGGCGATCACTGCAGCGCAAATTGCGCAAATGAATGAAAACTTTTTCATAATGATTTGATATTAAGATGATTAGTATAATTCTGAAAGAATATAAGCCCGGAAGTCATCCTGCAACACATCTTTAGTGCGGAACCATATGTGCCCTTTTACATACCAAGTCTCCCGGCACATATCCAGTTCCCGCTTGAACTCCGCAAGAGTCAGATAGGGAGCATCCTGCCCCTTATTTATGCCCTGTGCATATTTGTAAGCCGCCAGGCCTACATATACCGGCACGCCTTTCGAAACGAAGCGCCAGCTATCCAGCACCTGCTCGAAAGCTGCGGCATCGGTGCGGCCAATCGCCCAATAGATCTGCGGGGCAAGATAATCTACCGTGCCCTCGTTCACCCACATCCGAGGATCGGCATAGAGAGCGCAGGTATTGACCAGCCTGCCCGAGGGGGAGATTCCGAACACCACATCTTTCCTCACGGAATGAGTGGTCTCGCACAGTGTGCGCACCACATGATTGATGGTGCCGAAGCGCCAATCATCCACGGGCTTGCCGGCGCCGTACTTTTCGTACATGTCGTTCCGCCATCCGTTTTTCTCGAAGTTGCTGTCTTTCCTCAATCCATCCGGGTAGAAGTAATCGTCGATGTGGAGGCCGTCCACGTCATATTTGACAAGTATCTCCTCGGCAATCTGCTTAAGGAATTCCACCACCTCCGGATTGCCGGGATCCAGGTAGAGTTTATGCTTGTAGTTCTGCACCCAGGCCGGATGGGAGAGGCTCACGTGGAGACTGTCGTGCGGGGTCACATCATCCCTGCTGACGCGGAGAGGATTGATCCAGGCATGGATCTGCATCCCGCAATCGTGGGCCACATGTACCGCAAGCGCCAGAGGGTCGAAGCCGGGGTCGCGCCCTTCGGTGCCGGTGAGCACTGCGCTCCATGGCAGCAACTTGGAGGGATAAAGCGCATCCATATTGCTGACCACCTGGAAGATGAGGGTGTTGCAGCCCAGCTCCCTGAGACCCTTGATCTGCTCTATCAGACGGATCTGCTGAACTATTGCATGATCGTCGCAGGATGGCCAGTCGAGCCCGGCCACCGTTGCCAGCCAGGCGCCTCGGAACTCGTCGTTCACCACCACCAGGCTCTCCGCCTGGCCCGCGGAACGAAATCCGAAGGCACACAAGCAGATCAGCAATGTCAACAGTTTAGATTTCATGATTTGTAAAGATAATTATTTTCGCGTAAATTTGTGCAAATCAACACTGAAAACATGAATATCCGTAGCTCTCTTACTCTGGTCTGCATGGCGCTTCTTTGCGCCTGTGCCCCTAAATCTGCAAAAATTGAATGGGCTCCCGCCGGGGACCATATCCGCACTGCATGGGCAGAAGACGTCGACCCTGCAAAAGTGCATCAGGAGTATCCCCGTCCGCAGATGGTGCGCGACAGCTACCTGAACCTGAACGGCCTCTGGGAATATGCAATCACCCCTGGCGATGCCGATGCAATGCCTGAGCCGGACGGTCACATTCTGGTTCCTTTCGCACTGGAATCCTCCCTTTCCGGGGTAGGCGGCAGCCTGGATGCCGAGCATGCACTTTGGTACAAGCGCACGTTCAAAGTCCCTGCAAACTGGAAGAAGAAGTCTGTAATCCTGCACTTCGGCGCAGTGGATTGGGGCTGCGAGGTTTGGGTGAACGGCCACAAGGCTGGCGAACACAAGGGCGGATACGATTCCTTCGAGTTCTATATCAGTCCCTTCCTCACATCCGGCAAGCAGGAAATCGTCCTGAAGGTGACGGATGCCACCGAGGAAGGTAGCCTGCAGCCTCGCGGCAAGCAAACCTTCAGCCCTGGACGCGGCAGCATCTGGTACAATCCGGTTTCCGGTATCTGGCAGACAGTATGGGCGGAGGCCGTAGATAAAAGCGGATATATCGCTGATTATCAGGCGGTCAGCAATCTTGCCGAAAGCACTGTCACCGTGCTCCCCGAGGTTTATGGAGACGGTGAGGCGGTGGTGGAACTGCTCGAAGGGGGCTTGAACTACAATCCGGAAAAGCCCGGCAAGAAAGTGCTCGCCAGCTCCACCGCAGGCGAGGGCATGGCGATTCTAAAAGTGGAGAATCCGCAGCTCTGGAGCCCGGAGAATCCCTATCTCTACGGCATCCGCATCAAGCTAGTCAAGGATGGCAAGACCATCGACAAGGTGGAGGCGTATACGGCTATGCGTGAAATATCTGTAAAGGAGGATGCCGACGGGCACAAACGCATGGCGCTGAATGGCGAGCCCCTCTTCCAATATGGCCCGCTGGATCAGGGCTGGTGGCCGGACGGTCTCTACACCGCCCCCTGCGACGAGGCTCTCAGATTCGACATCGAGCGCACCAAGGAATACGGATTCAACATGATACGCAAGCATGTGAAGGTCGAGCCTGACCGCTGGTATTTCCATTGCGACCAGCTCGGAATCATGGTGTGGCAGGATATGCCCAGCGTGGACCTGTGCGGAAAAGGTGAATGGGGACAGGGTATCGATAAGTACGATGCCGGCAATTCCGACCAGCTCACCATGGAGGCCCGCGGTAACTTCATCCGCGAATGGCAGGAGATTGTCAATCAGCACAAGAAGTTCCCCTGCGTAGTGGTCTGGGTGCCTTTCAACGAGGCCTGGGGCCAGTTCGATACGGAGGAGATCGTGAAGATGACAAAGATCCTCGATCCGTCCCGCCTGGTGAATATGGCTTCCGGAGGCAACTGGATTTCCGGTGGAGTAGGGGACATCCTCGACTCCCATCACTATCCCAATCCTGCCATGCGCATCTGGGATCCCGAAATGGTGAACGTGCTCGGCGAATACGGCGGCATCGGCCTGCCTGTGGAAGGCCACACCTGGGTGGATCAGCGCAACTGGGGCTATGTTAAGCTCTCGACCGTGGAGGAAACCACGGCCAAGTATGAGGAATTCGCCAAACTTCTCATCCCTCTGGTGAAGGAAGGATGCTCCGCCGCAGTCTATACCCAGACTACCGATGTCGAGCGCGAAGTGAACGGCCTTATGACCTACGACCGAAAGGTGGACAAGCTCATCCCTGCACGAGTGGCCGCCGCCAACCGCGAGGTTATCGAATCAATGAAGTAATCAACGAGAAATGAAACGCCTACTCTTTTTTCGTGTGCGCCCTCGCCTGTACGAAAGCGGATGCGCCCCAGGATGATGCACCCAACTATCCCACCACTCTTGTCGGAACTCGCTGGGAGCGGTGGACTATCCCCCACAAAGTTTGTACACGCAGTATTTCATTTTCACATCCCGCGATACCCTGTATTCCGCATCAAACTACACCGAAATACGCCCCAATTCTTATTACACATTAGTTACCGAACAATGACACCCGCAGAAAGAATCGAATACCTTATCCACACCATAGGGGGCGGCCACCCCTCTGCCTTCGCCGCAAAGGTGGGTATGCACAAGAACAAGATTTCCGGCATCCGTGCCGGGAGGTCTAAACCAGAAAACAGGTAAATTCACTCACCTCAAACTGGCGGCTGAAGTCGGCGCATTTGGATCCAAGGTGGATTATTATTTTGATGGAGATAGTATCTTGGATCAGCAGATTCGTGGTGAATGGTTGAACTTCACCCCCCCCTCCGGTGCAGCATCAGGTCAATGGAGGAGGGGGTTGTCTTAAAGACATCAACTGGGCTTCTTCCTGTTCAGTATGATGGGTTGCCCGTTTGCATTCATATTATCTACGAAGATGGAACCCACTATGTATCTGAACCCTTTGCTATGCCTTCTCTATGTACTACATCTTTAAGTAATAGTTGTGGCAGCTAACATATTGAGCCACAGACAGTTAATATAAAGTCTCCCCCTTGGATTTGAGGGGGAGACTTTGTGTAAATAGCTGATATTCAAGCACTTGTCTGCCACGGGCAAATGGAGATTATCGTGGCAAGACACATCAGCGCCGCCTATCTCGCATCCATTGCCTGGAATAGATCCTGCTTCGGCAGCTTGGCGCTGTAGCGCTGCCTGCACTGCTGAATAAAATTGTGGACGATCCGGGAGAACTTCGGACCTTTCCACGCGTGTGTATTGGATAACAGTATCCAGCATTCTCCGTCGGGGAAGTAGCCGATGTAGGCGCTGGTGCCAGAAAGGGAACCGGTGCGTATCCAGCCCTTCACGGGGTGCACACTGTTCCAGCCGAGGCCGTATTTATGATCCTCTGTATAAGTGGTCATGGCGCGGACGCTCTTTATACTGAGGATGTCCGGCACACCTTTGCGGCCGTCGATGGAGGCGATGAAGCGGGCGAGTTCCGGCCCCGAACATACCCAGGCCCCTGCACCCTTGAGCATACGGATATCGTTTCCGCCATAGCAGCGCACCACTGAATCAGGACTGTTGTCGTATTTGGGCACGGGCGGGTCATTATCCTGCATATGATAGCGGCTCTCCCCGGGATAGCGCTCCTCGTAGGTATTGTATGCCAGGTGGAAATCCTCGCATCCGGCGGGCTCCAGCACGTTTTTCAGCATCCACTTTTCATAATCCTGGCCGGTCTTGCGCTCGATTATCATGCTAAGCAGGAGGTAGCCGAAATTGGAATATTCATGACTCTTGCCAGGAGTGTAGCCAAGGCGCTTCTTGAGAGCGATGGACGTGAGAGTTTTCTGGTCCGGGGCCTCTTTCAGATGGTAGATATTCATCCAGTCCCGGCTGCGGAACATGGGGTCCCCGCGGCGTATGGTGAGTCCCGCCTCATGGCGCAGCAACTGCTCCACGGTGATGTCGAAATATCCTTTATCGGTGATGCTCTCAGTGAATTCGCTGTCGTTCAGGATGCCTGCAGGGCCGAATACCTTGTCCGAAAGGTTGAGTTTCCCATCCTCCACCAGCTTCATGATTCCAGCGGCGGTGATGAGCTTGCTTACGGATGCCACGCGCATGATGGTACCGGGGCGCATCGGTTCTTCGTTCTCCTTGTCTGCCCAGCCGAAGCCCTTGGCATAGAGGAGGGAATCGCCGCGCATCACGCAGAGTTCCATCCCCCTGATCTGCCAGCGCTGCATGAAGGTCTTTATCTCCCGCTCCATCCGCGCAAGGCTCTCTGTATCCGACATCTCGTTGGTGATCACCGCGTTGATTCCGCGGATGCTCTTGGCGGCCTTGACTTCATCCTTTTTGGAAGGAAGAGCGAGGATAACGATGACGAGCACTGCCAGCACGGCGAGGGCTCCGTAGACATATTTCTTATTCCGGATTTTCAATGCTGTCGAGTTGGCGGATGAGACGTATCACAAGTATGACGGTGCAGGTGAATGCCAGCACATCGGAGGCGGGATAACTGAACCACACGCCCTCGATTCCCAGGGCGAGCGGCAGCAGGTAGAGAGCCGGCAGCAGGAATATCAGCTGTCTGCTGAGCGACAGGAACACGCTCTTCTTCACCATCCCCAGGCACTGGAAAAGGTTGGTGCTGATAATCTGGAACCCTATGATGGGGAAGAGGCAGTTCATTATCCGCATGCCATGCACTGCAAGGTGCTTGAGAGTCGGGTCGTTGGTGAACATCGAAACGGCCGGGCCAGGCAGGAGTTCAGACACAATGAACGCCACCAGGGATACGGCGGTGGCGCATTTCACGCTCAGCCAGTAGACTTCCTTCACGCGTTTGCCCCTGCCTGCGCCGAAATTGTAGCTGGCAATAGGCTGCATCCCCTGGTTGATTCCCATTATTACCATGATGAACAGGAAGGAGATGCGGTTGATGATGCCATAGGCGCCGATTGCAAGGTCTCCGCCGTAGTGGCGAAGCTGCTGATTGATGAACATCGACACCAGGCAGGCGGCGGTATTCATCAGGAAAGGCCCCAGACCTATCCCCATGGAGGTACGGGCGATCTTGGCGCTGAAGCCGAAGATGCGCTTGCCGAAGTGGATCACATTCTTCCCGGAAGAGAAATACACCAGGCTGTAGATCAGCGACATGGTCTGGCAGAGCACTGTGGCGATGGCTGCTCCGCGCACTCCAAGCCCCAGTCCGAAGATGAAGATAGGGTCGAGGATGGCGTTGCAGATAACCGTGAACAGCGTCAGCCCCATGGCGAGTTTGGGATTGCCCGTGGCTCGTATCATTCCGTTCAGCCCGAAATACAGGTGCGAGATGATAAATCCTGCGAGGATGATGTTCATATAGTCCCTCGCGAAGGGATAGATGGCCTCGCTGGCGCCGAAGAAGAACAGCACCGGCTTGAGGAAACAGAGCAGGAGTATGGAGAAGATGGCCCCCAGCACCACGTTCAGAGTCACCACGTTAGGCAGCACCTTGTTGGCGGTCACATAATTCTTCTGACCGAGCAGCATACTCACCAGGGTGGATGCTCCCACGCCCACGAGGGTTCCTATGGCGGTGCCCAGGTTCATTATGGGGAAGGTAACAGCGAGTCCGGAAATGGCAAGTGCGCCCACGTCCTTGATGTGACCGATATAGATGCTGTCTACCATATTGTACAAAGAACTCGCGGTCATGGCAATAATGCCCGGGACCGCGTATTCTTTGAGCAATGTGCTTATTTTTCTGGTTTCCAGCTCAGTCGGAGCCTTGCCCTGTGTGCTTGCCGCCATCTCCGCTAAGGTGCTTCTGTTGTTTCAAGTTCAAAAATGAGAGGGGAGTATCCGGGAATTGTGGAACCGGATCCGGAACCCGAGTATCCGTATTTGGAAATGAAGAAGCAGATTCCGGCCTCTCCGGGATGCATCACGTTCAAACCGTATGAGAATCCGCCGATGAGAGAACTTTCACTGTCTCCCATGGTAATAGAAGTGAAATCTTCGCTTTGGCTGTACCAGTTGATCTTGGTCTGCTGATAGGTTTTGGAAGCGGAGTAAAGGTTCCAGACCTTGGCAGTGTCGGCAATGGTGGTATCGAACGCCCTCTTGTTGAGCAGACGTCCGGTGTAATTGATGTAGATGGTGGTGTCGCTGCTGAAAGCTTTGTCCAGACCGTCCCTGGTTTTCAGGTAGAAGAATCCCTGATACGTGGTGTCTTCTACTGCTGCAGGATAGTTGGCTGCGAGGAAACGGAGCAGCGAATCCCGCTCCCAGCGATCTACGTCGTTGAAGCACTCGACCATCTCGAATTCATAGATATAATCGGTGCCGGAGCAGTTCTCTACATATTTCTCGGGCTTGTCGTAGCGCTTGGTCTCACTGAGCCATCCGGGAATGACCACCGTCTTGCGGCCACCCATGCGCATTGTGGACAGAGCCTCTTCGACTCCGGCGCCGAGGCTTTCCTGATTCTCCCCACGGTATGCTACGACAGGTCCGTAATAATAGGTTTTGTCGTAGGTTCCGCACCTCCTGGCCAATTTCTCATCCGTGGTCCGCTCCATCGCTCCGTCCAGAGTATAGCAGGAGTACTTGATGCGCACATAGCATGAATCCTCCGGAAGTATGCCCGTGCCGGTAGTCTCACTGAGGATGTATGCTCCGAGGGGGGTGCGGGTGGCGGTAGGATAGTTCTGGGAGATCCAGGCGTCGAAAAAGCGCTTGGCTTCGTCGTTCTTGCCGGCAGTCTTCTCCTTGGCACAGGAAACCAGTGCCAGAATGGATGCCGCGATAATCAGATATCTAAATTTCATACAAATCTTTCAGTTCGTCGTTTCGTTTCGCAGAAATCGTGCCGCAATCTCTTCGAGATAAGCGGCGGCTGCATCTTTGCCGGGCATATCTTCCGGCCAGAAGATTTTGCCCCCGGCCGCCAGTTCGTGCCCACCGCCGTGGAAGAAGTCTCTGGCCATATGCTGGGCAGAGAGGCCGCGCTTGGAGCGTATGCTCACTCGGAAGAGGCCTTTTTCTTCGCGGATGAAGATGCTCATCCGCACCTTCTCCATATTGAGGGGGAGGTTCACCAGCCCTTCGGTTTCTCCATCCTCCAGACCATAAGCACTTTGCATCTCTTCGGTCATTATCATATAGGATATGCCGGAGGGGAGAATGGTCAGGTGGTTCGCCACCATGTCTGCGAATGCAAATATCCTCTCTTCTCTGTCGCTATGGTAGAGTTTGTCTATGATGCCGTCCCTGTCCACGCCGGCCAGAAGCAGCTCCGAAGCCATCTGCAATGTGCTGGGAATCACGGAGTTGGCGAAGTTGTTGGTGTCGGTGGTCATGCCCGTCATCAAGGCCTCCAGGCAGCGTGCCGGCAGCTTGCCGGTCTCTCCGTTTTCAAGCTCTTTGAGGATGAAATAAAGCAGTTCGCAGGCCGAGGAACGCTCGGGTTCGGAGAACACCAGATCGAACGGTGCCAGGTCCGGATGGAGGTGATGGTCTATCAGGACTTTGGTTGCGGGGGATGCCTCCAGCGCTCCGGCGAGTTGCTCCGTGCGATGGAGTTGGTTGAGGTCGAGGATAAGGATGAGGTCGGAAGCCGCAATCCTTTCTTCTACCGCCTCGAGTTGGAAGGATGCATCCAGCGCGCCGAGGCCATCTACCACGAAATCGACGGTGTGAGGCGCCGAATCCGGTAGAATCAGCATGGCATCTTTCCCGAGCCTTTCCCGGAGGTAAATGAGCATTGCGGCGCCGCTGCCGAGCGCATCTCCGTCGGGATGCGTATGGACAACGACGGAAACCTTCGAGGAGGCTCCGAGAATGCGGCTCAAAGAAGAAATGTTTTCCATTATTTCGCGAGCAAATTTAGTAAGAATATTGCATTTGAAAAATGAAATTTCTAACTTTGTGCGGATATAGACGAAATTATTGAAAAGAAATATGAAAAAATCAGTCAAGATCATTCTGGAGATTGTCCTGTTCCTTCTCTGCGTACTGCTCGTGGACCTCATCGTCAAGAGCATAATGAAGCCTGTGAACTTCAACAAACAGAAGGCTTATCGTGAATCCATCGCCATCCAGCGCCTCAAGGATATCCGTACCCTGCAGGTTGCATTCAAGAGCGTGAACGGCAAGTTCACCTCCACCGTAGATTCCCTCGCGGACTTTTACAACAACGGCAAGATGGGCATCGTGATGCAGGTCGGTTCCCTGGACGACTCTGTTGCAGTCGCCCACACCGAAAAGGTCAAGAGGTCTGCACGCAAGAAGATGACCGGCGAGGATTTCCTCAAGCTCTATGAAGCAGGGGACAAGAACCTCGTGTTCTCAGTGGAGACCAAGATCCCCGTCAAGGATACCCTCTTCACCCATAGGGACGATTTCGTCGTGGACTCTCTCAAGTATATCCCCTTCAGCGGCGGCCAGCCCGTGCTCATGGAGGCTATCGTGAAGACGGTTTCCGGTGTTCCGGTTCCTCTGTTCGAGGCCAAGATGCCTTACAAGGCGCTCCTCAAGGGTATGGACAATCAGCTCCGCATCAACCTCGATGCCGAGAAGAAAGACCAGAACCGCTACGAAGGCCTGCAGGTGGGTTCCGTCACCGCACCTAACAATAACGCCGGTAACTGGGAGTAGAGGTGGAAGTCTCCATTCTCACCGCAGCGTGCACCCTGGTGCCGTCGCATTTCTTCAACACGACTTCTGCAAGGGACATCCTTGGAGAAGTCGTTGCTTTGAAGGAGGGTGATGCCGTCAAATGGGTGGATGTGCCCCAATACGATGCTGTGTTGGTGTATGCCGTTGAGAATGAGCGTGTTGAGGCCTTTCCGGAGCTGTATTATATCCTCCAGGCCCTGCCCTCCTGCCGGGACTATAACAAGATAGTCGCTTCCCACAAGGAAGGCCGGCTTTTCCTCGCCATCGCACAGGGTGGAAGCCTGCTACTGGCGAACGTCTTCGATGCTCCGGATTTCACCACTGCGGAGTATTACATCTTCCTCGCGATGAAGCAGCTCCAGCTGAATCCCGAGGTTTCCACCATCTGCATGCGCAGTCTGGTGGGGCCAGAGGAGGAGATGAGCCTCTACCGCTATTTCAAGTCGGTGGAGCAGATATGAGAATCATCGGGGGAACCCTCAAGGGAAAAACCATAGATCTGCCGCAACGCTATGCGGCCCGGCCCACCACGGATTTTGCCAGGGAGGGCCTTTTCAATGTCCTGAATAATGAATATGAGTTCGAGGATCTGAAGGTTCTGGACCTCTTCGGAGGCACCGGCGCCATCAGTTTCGAATTCGCCTCGCGCGGTGCTGCGCGTGTGTATTGTGTGGAGATGGCCCGAGAGAATGCCTCGTTCATTAAGCGCGAAGCGGCCCGTCTGGGCTTGCACAATGTGACTATGGTGCGGGACAATGTGTTCGATTTCCTGCCCATCTGCACCGAGAAATTCGATCTGATCTTTGCGGATCCGCCTTATGCTCTGGAAGGCCTGGAAACCATTCCGGACAAGGTTCTGGGTCAGGATATCCTTCATCCCGGGTGCTATTTCATTCTCGAACACGGGGACGAGCATTCGTTCACTTCGCACCCGGCCTTCGTGAAGGAAAAGGTCTATGGCCGCGTGCACTTCTCCTTCTTTACAAAATAATAAGATGCATACAAAAGAAGAAAAACTGGCGGCGTTTGCTGAGGCGCTGGAGATAATGGAGACGCTGCGGGCGAAGTGCCCGTGGAATGCGGCGCAGACTACGGAAAGCCTTCGGCCGATGACCGTAGAAGAGGTCTATGAACTTAGCGATGCGGTTCTTCGCAGTGATGACAAGGACCTCCGCAAGGAACTCGGCGACGTGCTCCTGCATATAATTTTCTACGCGCGCATTGCCGAAGAGGAGGGCCGCTGGGACATCGCGGACGTGATCCACGGCCTTTGCGAGAAGATGCGATTCCGCCATCCCCACGTATTCGGCGGTGGGGCATCGGAAGGCATGACGGAGGAAGAAGTCGCTAAGAACTGGGAACTCATAAAGACCAAAGAAAAAGGTGGCAACCGCACGATTCTGGGCGGTGTGCCGAGGAGTTTTCCTCCGGTGCTGAAGGCTTATGCAATGCAGGACAAGGCACGTAGTGTGGGCTTCGACTGGGAAGAGCCTCAGCAGGTCTGGGACAAGGTTCTGGAGGAATTCAGCGAGGCCCGCGAGGCTGTGGGTGAGCCCGGAACCGCCCATAAGGAAGAGGAATTTGGCGACCTTCTTTTCGCCGTGGTGAACGCGGCCCGCCTCTACGGAGTGGATCCTTCGGTGGCCCTGGACAAGGCCTGTGAGAAGTTCCGCCGCCGCTTTACATATCTCGAAGAACAGACCATCGCTCAGGGCCGGGACCTCAAGCAGATGACCCTTGCTGAAATGGATGAAATCTGGGACGAAGGCAAGGCCAAAGGGTTGTAAAAGTCCCAAATATTTCTTATCTTCGTAAGTTATTGCAAGAATAAGAAATATACCCGATGAAAGCAATCAAATACGTATCCGCCGACGAAGCCGTCAGCCACATTCCTTCCGGGAGTCATATCCATCTGAGCAGCGTGGCCAGCGTGCCGCATTGCCTGATCAGCGCCCTCTGCCGCCGTGCAGATGCGGGGGATGTGCGGGACCTGCATTTCCACCATTTCCATACCGAAGGCCCCGCTCCCTACAGCGAGCCTCGTTACGAAGGAATTTTCTTCGACCAGGGATTTTTCGTGGGCCCGAACGTACGTGCCAACGTGAATGCCGGATATGCAGACTATCTGCCAGTTCACCTCGGCGAGAGCCAGAAGCTTTATCGCACAAGGCAGATCCCTCTCGGGGCTGCCCTGGTGCAGGTTTCTCTGCCGGACGAGCAGGGGAGAGTGTCGCTGGGAACCTCGGTGGACTGCTCTGTAGCGGCCGTGGAAAGTGCCGACCTGGTGATCGGCGTGGTGAACCCCAACGTGCCTTTCGCATACGGAGATCTCCTCAGCCTGGACCAGTTCGATTATCTGGTGCAGGACGATACTCCTTTGGTGACCGCAGCCTTCGCCGAGCCTACCCCTACCGAAGTGCTCATCGGAAAGAATTGCGCCGCCCTCGTGGAGGATGGGGACTGCATCCAGATGGGCATCGGTGCCCTGCCGAATGCCCTTGCAGCCCAGTTGGTGAACCACAAGAACCTCGGCCTACACACCGAGATGTTCGCCGACGGCCTCCTCCGTCTGATCAAGAAAGGCGTCATCAACGGCAGTAACAAGGCCATCGACAAGGGCAAGATCGTGGCATCCTTCCTTCTCGGCAGCAACGATGTATATTCCTTCATCGATCATAATCCTGACGTGCTGATGCGGGATATCAAATACGTGAACGATCCCTTCGTCATCCGCCAGAATCCGCATATGAAGGCCATCAACTCCGCCACTGAGGTGGATTTCACCGGGCAGATCAGCGCCGACAGCATCGGCACTCGCATCTTCTCCGGCACCGGTGGACAGCTGGAATTCGTGCGTGGCGCTTCCATGAGCGAAGGTGGAAAGAGCATCACCGCATTTGCCTCCCGCACCAACAAGGGCAAGAGTAAGATCGTGCCTCAGCTGAATCCCGGCGCAGGGGTGGTGACTCCCCGTGCGGATGCCCACTGGATCGTGACGGAATACGGTGCGGTGGATCTCTATGGCAAGTCTCTTCAGGAACGTGCCAGGCTGATGATCAGCATCGCTCACCCGGACGACCGCGAGGCTCTGGACCGCGCTGCCTTCGAGCGCTTCGGGCCTCACTGGAACGGGGTGAAATAAAAAAGAGTTATATTTGCAGGCTATGGCAGATTATAAGATAATAGAGGTAAAGGACGCAAAAGACGTGTTGCGTTTCGTGCGTTTTCCGGACCATCTCTACAAGGGATGTCCGCAGTACGTTCCGGCTCTGCATACCCGTGAGGTGCGCAACCTCACGAAGGATGCTGCGTTGGAGTACTGCGTACGCAAAATGTGGATTGCAGTCAGCGGACTGAAGGTAGTGGGACGCATCTGCGCGATGATCAATCCCCGCTACAATGAGCGCTACGACAAGAAGTGCTGCCGCTTCGGCTGGTTCGACGTGATCAAGGACTTCCAGGTAGCGAAACTCCTCATCGACACGGCCTCCGCATGGGCGAAGGAGCAGGGGATGGATACCATCCACGGCCCCCTCTATTACAACACCCTCGGCAAGCAGGGAATGCTGGTGGAAGGATACGAGAACATCCCTCCCTTCAATTGCATCTACAACTATCCCTACTACAACGACTTCATGGAGCAACTCGGCTTCGAGAAGGAGTGCGACTGGATCCAGTACAAGATGGTGGCAAACCACGGTGTGCCCGAGAAGGCCCGCAGGGTGGCAAAGATAGTGGAAGACCGCTACAACCTCCATTTCGGGAGCTTGGAGAAACTCAAGAAAAATCCCGAGATGGTGCGCAAGTTCTTCCGCCTCTACAGCGACAGTTTCGCCGAGACCGTCTATAACTTCATTCCCTTCACGGAGAAGGAGATTGAACAGGAAGCGGAAGATTCGATGCCTTATATCTCCGACAAGGCCAGCTGCCTACTGCTGGACGAGAACGACGAGATTGTGGCTTTCGGCATTTCCTTCCCTACCATCTCCAGGGCCCTGCAGAAGGCCAAGGGTCGTTTCTTCCCCTTCGGATGGTGGCACCTTCTGAAGGCGATGCACAACTTCGAAACCACCGACCTGATGATCAATGGCGCCGTGCCGGAATGGCAGAACAAGGGGGTTTCCGCAGTTTATTACAAGGAGATGGCCGACAGAGCCATCCGGGTAGGGATGCGCTGGGCTATTTCAAATCCCCAGATCGAGAGCAACAGCGCAGTGAATATTTGGAACAGCTACGAGCATGAGCCTTTCATGCGCCGCCGCTGCTACATCAAGAAGATAGGAGATTGATAATTTATGGCAGATACAAAATTGCTTGAGAAAGTGCTTTCGCTGCAGGACAAGTTCGCTTCGCTTCAGGAGCAGTTGTCCAGCCCCGACGTGATGTCGGATATGAAGAAGTACGTTCAACTCAACAAGGATTACAAGGAACTCGAGCCCATTATCAAGGCGGGTCTCGACTACAAGAAGAAGCTGGACAACCTGGCTTCCGCGAAGGATATTTTCATGAATGAAAGCGATGCGGAGCTCAAGGAGATGGCCAGAGAGGAGATAAGCGAAATCGAGGCGCAAATTCCTGATATAGAGCAGAATATCAAGCTTTTGCTCATCCCTGCGGATCCCGACGATAGCAAGAATGCTCTCGTGGAAATCCGCGGTGGCACCGGTGGCGATGAGGCTGCCATCTTCGCAGGAGACCTCTTCCGCATGTATCAGCACTTCGCGGAGAGCATGGGCTGGAAGTTGGAGATCACGGATCAGGCCCCCGGCACGTCCGGTGGCTTCAAGCAGGTGGTGTTCAAGCTTTCCGGCGGCGACGGTGTCTATGGCATCATGAAGTATGAATCCGGCGTCCACCGCGTCCAGCGCGTGCCTCAGACCGAGACTCAGGGGCGCATCCAGACTTCCGCGGCATCCGTGGCAGTCTTCCCCGAGGCAGGGGAGTTCGATATCGAGATCAACCCTGCGGATATCCGCAAGGATCTCTTCTGCGCATCCGGTCCCGGCGGGCAGGGGGTGAATACCACCTATTCCGCCGTCCGCCTCACCCACATCCCCTCTGGAATCGTGGTGCAGTGCCAGGAAGAGCGTTCTCAGATCAAGAATGCCGAGCGCGCCATGGAGGAACTCCGTACGCGACTCTATAACATGGAGCATCAGAAGTATCTGGACGGTATCGCGGCAAAGCGCAAGACCATGGTTTCCACGGGAGACCGTTCCGCCAAGATCCGTACCTATAACTATCCCCAGTCCCGCGTGACGGACCATCGCATCAACTGGACCATGTACAACCTTCCCGCCTTTATGGACGGGGATATCCGGGAGTGCATAGATCAGCTGCAGGTAGCTGAAAACGCTGAACGCCTCAAGGAAGCCGGAGAATAATGAAAGCTGTTGCCATAGTTTCGCTGGTTCTGGGTGCCTTGTCCCTCACGCTGGTATGCTTCGTTTTGATCGTGCTACTGGCGTGGCGTAAGAGCATCAAGACGGTGAGGCTTATGAACATGAGCGGAGTGGTGTCGGATACCGAGGTTTCTTCTCCGGATGAGAAGGTCATAACCCTGACCGACAACGAAGGAGGCATGAAACTGAGCGTCCGCCTGAAGAATATATACTACATCGAGTCGGACGACAACTACATCAAGGTGTGGTATCAGGATTATACCGGCAGCATCAAGCAGTATATGCTGCGTTGCCGCCTGAAGACTGTGGAGGAGAGCTTTGTGGGCAGCGACCTGGTGCGCTGCCACCGCAAATACATAATTAATATGGCCAAGGTGCAGGTGCTGCACAAAGAAAAAGACGGGTATTACGTGGACCTTGGCGTGGACAGCATCGGAGATGTGCCCGTGTCGAAGACTTACGAGGCTATGGTGCTGGAATTATTCAACGAACGATAAGCTATGTGGCAGAGAATACAGACTCTTTACCTTCTGATTGCGTCGGGGTTGCTCGTCGCAATGTATTTCCAGCCTTATGGAACGGGATTTATCATCCTGTTCAGCCTGGCGCTGGCTTGCCAACTGCTGGCCATCGTGTTGCTCAAGTCCAGGGTGCTCCAGATGCGTCTTTCCGGCCTGGCCGCCCTGCTTCTGCTCGGGCTTCAGGCATGGATGATAGTGTCTTATCTGACGGCAGATCCGCGTCCGACTCTAACCATGACTTCGATTTTCCCCGTAGTGGCCGCCATTCTTGATTTCCTGGCTGCAAAGGCTATCCTCAAAGACGAATTCCTTGTGCGCAGCGCATCCCGCCTGCGTGCCTCAAAACGCAAATAATAGCACTGAATTATGAGAATACCTGAATCTGAACTCATTATCAATGCCGACGGATCGGCATTCCACATCCACATCAAGCCCGAGGAACTTGCCGACACCGTCATCGTTTTCGGCGATCCTGACCGCGTGAAGATGTTCGAGCCCCTCTTCGACAAAATCGAGGCGAAGGGGCAGTCCCGCGAATTCGCATTCGCTACGGGTCTCTACCACGGCAAGCGCGTGACAGCGCTTTCCCATGGCATCGGCTGCGACAATATCGACATCGTCATGACTGAGCTCGACGCTCTTGCCAACGTGGACTTCAAGACCCGCGAGGTCAAGCCCGAGCATAAGAGGCTGACTATTGTCCGTATCGGAACCTGCGGGGCGATACAGCCCGAGATTCCTATCGGATCTTTCATTCTGAGCCACATTTCTGTCGGCTGCGACGGCCTGATGAACTGGTACGAAGGCCGCGACGAGATTGCTCTCCTGGATTTCGAGGAGGCTTTCAAGAAGGCTACTCACTGGGCAAAGCATCTGCCGGATCCCTATTTCGTACGCGCTTCAGAGCGTCTTATCAATCTCTTCAAGGATAGCACCGTCAAGGGTATGACTGTCTCCGCATCCGGCTTCTACGGGCCTCAGGGGCGTGTCGTGCGCCAGGGCCTCGCAATGCCTAACATGCTTGAAGACTTCGAGAAGTTCGAATTCAAAGGCTATAAGATCACCAACTTCGAGATGGAGGGCTCCGCACTCGCCGGCATGGCCGCCAAACTGGGCCACGATGCCATCACCGTGTGCTGTGCCATCGCGCACCGTTATCTGAAGGATGCCAACACCGACTACAAGGCTCGTGTCAACGACCTTGTAAAACTTGTGCTGGATAAGGTTACGGCCTAGTTGCCCTGGTAGATCTCCTTCAGGGAGTTAAACTTCCAGACCTTGATCGAAGGATCGTTGACGGTTGCGTCGATGATCCTTTTTTCTTTCTTGATCACGTTGGTTTCCAGGAAGCGGAGCTGCTCGGGGAAGGTGCGGATGAACGCCGAGGCAATCTCGTGCTGGTTGCCTTCGAAACGGTAAATGTTATAATTGTATGCGTTCTTCTCGTAGGCCTTCACAAGGGCATTCGGGCCCTCGAAGCGGATTTTGAAGAGTGCCGTCTTGTTGTAGTTGACAATATTGTCTTTGGTGCCGTGGAAGAAAAGGGTAGGGGCGGGTTCTACGGCGTAGCGGATCTTTCCCTCATGCGAGAAAATCGCCCCGGAGAAGGACATTACGCCCGCATAGCGGAAATCCTTCGGCAGCATGCCCGAAAGGCCGCTGCGATTGCACAGGTGCCATTCTGCCTGGAGGGCGATGATGGCCCCGGCAGATGATCCGGCGAGGACTATATTGGAGGGATCCACTCCCATCGCTTCGGCGTTGTCGATGATGAAAGCGGTGGCGGAATAAAGGTCTTCCACTCCTATCTGGACGGCATTGTAGATGTCATTGTAGTCCTTGATTCCAATCGTCCCGTGGCCTTTCAGCCCGAGCCTGTAGTCTATGGTGATGACCCGGTATCCGTTTTCGTTATAACGCAGGAACCAGCCGAGATAATCCTTGGCGTTGCGGTCTCCCATTATGAAACCACCGCCGAATGCAAAGAGGATGGTGGGTTTCTTCTTGCCTTCGAAAGTGGTGTCGCTTTCCTCGGAAGGGTCGTACACCGTCATGAACAACTGACAGGTGTCTCTCTGGGCAAAGAGATATTCCCCCGAAGGGGTGATGTTGATGCGCGCACGCTGGGCGTATGCCGCGGTTCCGGCGATTGCAAGGATGGCAAGGAGAATGAACTTTTTCATCAGCTGACGATAGTTTTGTTAGTGTTGAGGTTGATAGTGGAAAGGAGGATGGCGATCTCCTTCTTTCCAAGAGCACCGGAGCTTTCTTCCTGTTTCTTTTCGGCACCGCCGGCGCGCCCGAGATTCTGCCCGGAGAAGCCGTGCCTGCGGAGGTACTCGCTGCTGCGGCAAGCCTGCTGTTTGCAGATGGCTTTCAGCAAGTGGATGGCGCCGGTTTCTTCCGCGCCCTCGGACATTGCTTCTGCGATTGCCATGCTGACGGTGTTGCTCCCTTCCCGGCCCAGTCGGACCTCATCTTCATGGCCGTAGGGGATGCCCTGCTCGCGGAAAATGAAGGAATCTATCTCGCTTTTGCAGCCGGCGGTATCGATGCCGCAGGAGCGCAGTGCTTCCACCGCAGAGTTGCCGCCATGACGCAAAATTCCCAGGAAGAGATGGTCGGCTTCTATGCTGTAGCTGCCGGTGCGCATGGCCTCTTCGCGGGCAAATCCGACGATGGCGTCAAATTCTTTGGAAATCTTCATTTTCGAGCTTGTTATTTGCTTGCAAAAATAGCAAATTATACGAATATTTTTGTTAAATTTGCGTGATTATAAACAAGCGTAAAATTATAGAAAGAAAATATGGACAGTGAGGGAAATATCAACGAAGTGAATCACGGTTACATTGAGCCTGTAGAGATCGATCATGAGATGCGCAGCGCCTACATCGACTACTCGATGTCGGTCATCGTATCGCGTGCTCTCCCGGACGTGCGCGACGGCCTCAAGCCGGTGCAGCGCAGGGTTCTCTTCGGAATGGATGGCCTGGGTCTTTCCTATGGCGGACAGACCAAGAAATCGGCCCGTATCGTAGGTGAAGTGCTCGGTAAGTTCCATCCGCACGGGGATAGCTCTGTATACGATGCCATGGCGCGTCTCGCACAGAACTGGAACCAGCGCTATCCTCTGGTCTACGGCCAGGGTAACTTCGGCAGCATGGACGGAGATCCCGTCGCGGCAATGCGATACACCGAGGCCAAGTTGGAGAAAATGTCGGAAGACGTCATTTCCGATATCGATAAGAATACGGTGGACATGACACTGAACTTCGACGATTCGATCGAAGAACCCACGGTGCTCCCCACCAAGCTGCCTTTGCTGCTGCTCAACGGTTCATCCGGCATCGCCGTGGGTATGGCCACCAATATGGCCCCCCACAATCTCGGTGAATGCTGCGATGCCATCTGCGCCTACATCGACAATCCCGGTATAGACGTGGATGGCCTGATGCAGCACATCAAGGGCCCTGACTTCCCGACGGGAGGCATCATCATGGGCCGCCAGGGCATAGTGGATGCCTACACCACCGGCCGTGGCCGCGTGGTAATCCGCGCCAAGACCGATATCGAGGTGAACGACCGCGGTCAGGAGACCATAGTCGTTACCGAGATTCCTTACATGGTGAACAAGAAGGAGATGCTTGAGCGCATCGCCTCCATGGTGGAAGACAAGAAGATAGAGGGCATCACCTATATGAACGACGAGACTTCCCGCGAGGGCGTCCGCGTCATATTCCGCGTAAAGCAGGGTTCCAACACCAACGTGGTGCTGAACACTCTCTTCAAATACACTCCTCTGCAGTCGAGCTTCGCAATCAATAACGTTGCCCTGGTGAAGGGCCGTCCGCGCACCCTCTCTCTCAAGGAGATCATCGCCAATTTCGTGGATTTCCGCCACGAGGTGGTGGTGCGCCGCACCAAGTTCGAGCTCGAGAAAGCCCAGAAGCGTGCCCATATCCTGGAAGGCCTGCTCAAGGCAATCGATATCATCGACGAAATCATCGCCCACATCCGTGCATCCAAGAGCGTGGATGAGGCTCGCGACGGTCTCGTGGCCAAGTTCGGCTTCACCGAGGCTCAGGCCCAGGCAATCGTGGAGATGCGTCTCCGCCAACTCACCGGCCTCGAGCGTGAGAAGCTTCAGGCAGAATATGAGGAACTCGAGAAGTTCATCGCCCGCTGCATCGAGATTCTCGGCAGCGATGCTCTCCAGCTCCAGATTGTGAAGGAAGAGTGCCAGGAGATGAAGGCCAAGTATGGAGATGCCCGCCGCAGCGAGATCACCATGAGCGCAGACGAGTTCAACCCCGAAGACTTCTATGCAGATGAGGATGTGGTCATCACCATCTCCCACCTCGGATATATCAAGCGCACCGCACTCACCGAATTCCGCACCCAGGCCAGGGGCGGTGTTGGCAAGAAGGGCGGATCTACCCGCGAAGAGGACTTCATCGAGCATATCTACGTTGCCAACATGCACTCCACCATGCTCTTCTTCACCGAAAAGGGCATGTGCTATCGCATGAAGGTGTACGAACTGCCCGAAGGCATGCGCGCATCCAAGGGCCGTGCCGTCCAGAATCTGCTCGCCATCGAGCAGGACGACAGCATCCGCACATATCTGAATGCTGCGAAGATCGAGGATCCCGAGTATGTGCAGAGCCACTATGTGACTCTCGTCACCCGCAAGGGTATCATCAAGAAGACCAGCCTTGAGGATTACTCCAACAAACGCAGCCGCAACAAGGGTATCAAGGCCCTTACCATCCGCGAAGGCGATGCTCTGCTCGACGCTGTGCTCACCAATGGTAATGAAGATATCATGATCGCCGGCCGCAAGGGCTATTGCGTGCGCTTCCGCGAGAGCGATGTGCGCGACATGGGGCGCGGCGCATCCGGCGTGCGTGGTATCAGGCTTGCTGAAGATGACGAGGTCGTGGGCGTGCTCACGTACGATCCCAACAGGGAGAACGCCTCCGAGCAGACTATCATGGTGGTGAGTGAGAACGGCTTCGGAAAACGTTCCGATCCTGAAGACTACCGCCTCACCGCCCGCGGAACCAAGGGTGTTAAGACCATCAGCATCACCGATAAGACCGGCAGCCTGGTGGCCATCAAGAATGTTACCGAGAACGACGATCTCATGATCATCAACCGTTCTGGCCTCACCATCCGCATGGCGGTTTCCGATACCCGCGTGGCCGGTCGCGCCACCCAGGGAGTGAAGCTCATCAGCCTGCGTGAGGGGGATGCTATTTCCGCCGTTTCCGTGGTTGCCAAGAGCGACGAGGAACCCGAGGAAGAAGCAGTTGGCACGGAAACTGCAGATACCACTCCTGAAACTGAATAATTACTAACGTTAACTGATATGAAAAAGATTATTTTCGCACTTGCACTTCTGGCATCGTTCCAGGTTGCAAACGCACAGCAGGCAAAGGACGCTGAGGCTGCTGCAAAGAAAGTCGCTGCCGCAAAGGCTGCAACTCTCAACGAAAAGAAAGCTGCCAATATGGCAACCTGGCTGAAACTCGGCCAGACCTACGTGGACGCATATAACGTAGTGCAGGGTAATGGCTACATCGGCGCTGCCGAGGCCGACCTGGCACTCCTCATGGCGGGCGTAAAGCCCCTGAGTGTCGAGACTGTCGAGGTTCAGGGTCAGCCTATGACCGTTCAGCACTTCGAGACCGCCGACTACTACTTTTCAGGTGGCAAGGTCTCTTCTATCGTGACCACCAAGCCCGCAGTCGAGAATCCTCTCGGCGAGGCCGTCAAGGCCTTCCAGAAGGCTCACGAGCTTGATGTCAAGGGCAAGAAGACCAAGGAAATCGCAGAGTTCATCAGCAATATCCACGACAAGTATTCCAACGATGCTGTCGCTGCATATCAGCTCCAGGACTATACCAAGTCTTCCGAGCTCTTCGGTGAGGCTGCTGCAGTTTCTGAGATCGCTCCTTTCGCACAGTTGGATACCAACGCACTTTACAATGCCGGTCTTACCGCCTGGATCGCAGGCAACACCGACAGGGCGAAGACTTACTTCCTGAAGTGCCTTGACCATAATTATTATGGCGACGACGGCGACGTGTATGCACGTCTTTCCACCCTCGCTGAGAAGGAAGGGGACAAGGAACTCTCCGTCAAGTATCTCGAGGAAGGTTTCGTGAACTATCCTAAGAGCCAGAGCATCCTTATCGGCCTGATCAACTACTACACCACTTCCGGTGGCAGCACCGATCGTCTCTTCGAGCTTCTCGACGTGGCGAAGGCCAATGAGCCCAACAATGCATCCCTCTGGTACGTGGAAGGCAATATCCGCCTCAAGATGGATCCTCCTCAGGTGGAAGAGGCTTTTGCAGCATACGACCACTGCGGCGAGATCAATCCCGACTACGAGTATGGCTACATCGGCAAGGGTGTGTATCTCTACAATCACGCTGTCGAGGTTCAGGAGAAGGCTTCCTTCGAAATGGACGACAGGAAGTACGAGGCTCTCGTGCAGGAGTACGACAAGACCCTCAAGGATGCCATCATTCCTTTCGAGAAGGCATACGAGGTCTCCAAGGATAAGGAGATCAAGCTGACCATCGCCGAATATATCAAGAACGCCTGCTTCCGTTTCCGCGACGATCCTGAGTATCAGGCTAAATACGAGAAGTTCAGCGAGGTAGTTGCCAGCGGGAAATGAAGTGCAGGCGTAGCTGCAGCCGACACAGTGAGTATTTGCATCATCGGAGATGTGATGATGCACACGAAGCAGCTGCAATACGATCACTCGTTATTCCTGGCAGATCTGAAGCCGCTTCTTTCGGATGCGGACCTGGCGATAGCCAATGCTGAGTTTACGCTTGCGGGGCCACCCTTTACCGGGTACCCCGCATTCAGCGCTCCGGACGGCTATCTTTCCAGTATTCTGGATGCAGGAGTGGATGTGCTCCTGACTGCAAACAATCACATCCTGGATAAGGGATCAGAGGGGCTGGAACGTACTTTGAAACAATATGACCGCTTTTCCGGCAGCGGGCTGGATGAGACCCAGTATCTGCAGAACAATCCGCTGATCGTGCCCGTGAAGGGCATACGGATCGCGCTGGTGAACTTCACCTACGGCACCAACAAGGGGGCCGCCCGGGAGTATCCCAAGGTGAGCCGCATGAACAGGGAAGAGATCGGCAGGCAGATGAAACGGGCCCGCGAGAATGCGGATTTTGTTATCGTGCTGCCTCACTGGGGCGAGGAATACGTGCTCAAACACAATGCCTCGCAGCAGGAATGGGCGGAATGGCTGGTGGAGCAGGGGGCTGATGCCATAATCGGGGCTCATCCTCACGTGGTGCAGGATACCACACATATCAAGAACGTGCCTGTGGTATATTCCCTGGGGAACGCAGTTTCCAATATGAGCGCGCCCAACACCCGCCTGGAACTGGCTGTGGTGCTTCGTCTGGTAAGGCAGAAGGGCAGTGGGGAGAAGGCTCTGCTCGGTCCTGAACTGCATTTCCTCTGGTGCACCCTGCCCGGGAAAAAGACGGACAACTTCCGCACGGTCGTGGTTGAGGAGCAGTTGGGGCGGAGGGACGACTGGCTGGACAAGACAGATTACGACAATATGACTGAGACTCTGGCAAGAGTCAAGAAAGTCACTGGAATAGAATGAAGAAAACCATCACATTGGACACTACCGACCCGGTAAGCATACTGGGCCCGGGAAACCGCATTCTCAATGAATTCTGCACCTATTATCCCGGCCTGGAGGTTTCCGGCAAGGGTAATGAGATCCAGATAGAGGGGGACGAGGCCAAGATCAATGACTTCGAGGCCAAGTTCGCCCAACTCGTATCCATCCGCAAGCACAAGTTGAATCTGACGGTTTACGACGTCGAGGACCTCTTCGCCGGGCGTTCGTCATCTTCGGTGCTGGCGGAGCACGGAAATGCGGTGATAGTGCATACCAATGAAGGGAAAGCCATCCGCGCCCGCAATGCCAACCAGGAGAAGATGGTGAAGGCATACTTCAACAATGACCTTCTTTTTGCGGTAGGCCCTGCCGGCACCGGTAAAACCTACATCGCCATCGCCCTGGCGGTGCGCGCCCTCAAAAACCGCGAGGTGCGCCGCATCATCCTCACCCGTCCGGCGGTGGAGGCAGGGGAGCGCCTGGGATTCCTCCCGGGAGACCTTAAAGACAAGCTGGATCCCTATCTCCAGCCGCTGTATGATGCGCTGGGGGATATGATTCCCTCCCGCAAGCTGCAGGAATTCATCGCCGGAGGAACCATACAGATCGCTCCGCTGGCGTACATGCGCGGCCGCACCCTGGACGGCGCCTGCGTTATCCTGGACGAGGCCCAGAACACCAATATGGGGCAGTTGAAGATGTTTCTTACGAGGATGGGTACCAATGCCAAGTTCATTGTCACTGGCGATGCCACCCAGATAGACCTGCCCCGCAAGGAGGATTCAGGGCTGCTGAAGGGGATAGATCTGGTGAAAAATCTGAAGGGAGTATCCACCATTTTCTTCGACGACCGCGACATTGTCCGGCATCCTCTGGTCAGCAAAATAGTGAAGGCCTTCGATGCTCAGGACTGACAGTTTTAACTATATTTGTAAGTTATGATAAAAGGAAGGTTCATTTCTGGAATTCTGCTCGCCGCCCTCGCTCTCGGAGTGCTTCAGGGCTGCGATTCTTTCCGCAGACTGGCCGGCAGGCCCACATCGGACGAGATTGCCGCCAAGCGGGAGCTGATCCAGCGCGAAGAAGCGGCACATCAGGCCCGTATGGACTCTCTGAGCCGCATAGAGAAGGCCAAGGCCGACTCTCTCGCCCTGCTGGACAAGATCAAAGATTCCGGAGAGATGCTGCTTTCCGCCTCGAGTCTTCGTAGGGTGAACACCCTCAAACTCAACAAACGCTACTACATCATAGTCGGTGCTTTCTCCAACGCCGACAATGCCAACTGGCTGGCTTCCAAAATTACCGCTGCCGGTTATGAAGTCGAAAAGATCCCCTACGGAAACGGATTTACCGCCGTGGGAGCCGCCGGCACCGATTCTTTGGCACATTTATGGGATAATCTCCAGAAGGTGCGGAGCGAACAGTTCTGCCCCAAGGATGTATGGATTCTTGTAAATGAATGACAATGAAGCGATTAACTCTTTTTATCTGCACTTTATTCATCGCTCTGTCGGCCGGAGCCCAGGGCTATAATGATTTGTTCGCCAGCGAAGAAGCGATGAGTTTCCGCGCTACGGCGGATTCTCTGGCGGCGCTTAAAGGTGAGGATGCGCTGGCTGATTTTGTTTCCCGCAGTCTGGCGGGAAGGGGAGTGGATCTCTACGAGAGCTCCGACTATACATCCTTCGGCATCAGGCGGGAAAGTGGCGATACCACTACTTTCCGCAATGTGATAGGCTGGATTCCCGGATACGGCAGGCAGCTGCACACCCGCTATATAGTCATCGGCGCCCGCCTGGCAAGCAACAATGCTTCCGGGCTCACCGTGCTGCTGAATCTTGCAGAAAAGCTGAACACCAATAAGGTGCTGCTCCAGCGTTCCGTGATAATCGCGGCGTTCGGCGGAGAGGAAGAGGCCTGCGCGGGTTCGTGGTATTTCCTGAACCGCGCCTTCCCGGAGGTGGGCCGGATAGATGCATATGTCAATCTGGATCTTTTCGACAACCCCAATCGCGGGCTGTATGCATATTCTGCATCGAATGCGGATATGAATCATATAGTGAATGCCCTTGCGACCACTCTGCAGCCTGTCCGTCCGGAAATAACCACTTCCGAGCCTGCAAGTTCCGACCACAGATCCTTCTACGCAAAGGAAATCCCTTCGATATTCTTCACCACCGCCGAGCCCGGCAAAATCTACCGGAGCGGCACGGATGCGATGGAATACGACGAAATGAGCCGCCAGTGCGAGTATCTCTACAATTTCAGTCTCTCGCTGGCGAACGGCCCCGCGCCCAGGTTCAAGCCTGATACGGATCCTTCCGGAACTCCGCTGGTGGCATTCGGGGATTGCGATACCAAACCCACGTTCTTCGGAGTGTCGGATCCCTCCTTCTTCCTCAGCCGCTGGGTATATGTGTATCTCAGATATCCCCAGTATGCGATAGACAACGGCATCCGCGGCAGGGTGCTGGTAAGTTTCGTGATAGACGAGAAAGGCAAAGTGAGGGACGTGGAAGTAGTGAAGGGGGTTCATCCTTCGCTGGATAACGAGGCCATCCGCGTAATAGAGGCTTCTCCGGACTGGAAACCGGGGCTGATGGGCGGTAAGCCCGTGCGCAGCCAGCTGTCGCTCTATGTTGAATTCAAATTGAAAAAAGCAAAGAAATAGATATATGGATTACGATTTCAGAAAGATTGAGAAGAAATGGCAGAAGCGTTGGGCGGAGGAGAAGACCTACAAGACCGCTGAGGACCCCTCCAAGCCCAAGTTCTATTTTCTGGACATGTTCCCTTACCCTTCCGGGGCAGGGCTTCACGTGGGGCATCCGCTGGGATATATCGCCAGCGACATCTATGCCCGCTACAAGCGCCTGAAGTGCTTCAATGTGCTGCATCCCATGGGATACGACGCTTTCGGGCTGCCCGCGGAGCAGTATGCCATCCAGACCGGCCAGCATCCCGAGAAGACCACTACCGAAAACGTGGCCCGCTATCGCAGTCAGCTGGACCGCATCGGCTTCTCTTTCGACTGGGACCGTTCCTTCCGCACCTGCGACCCCGACTACTACAAGTGGACTCAGTGGGCATTCCTGCGCATGTTCAAGAGCTGGTACGATCCGGAAATGGACAAGGCCCGCCCCATCAATGAGCTGATCGCAAAGTTCGAAAGCACCGGCTACGACGACATAACACCCGAAATCTGGAAGAAAGCTTCGGCCAAGCAGAGGTCCGAAATCCTGATGCGCTATCGCATTGCATATCAGGGAGAAACATCTGTCAACTGGTGCGAAGGCCTGGGCACCGTGCTTGCCAATGACGAGGTTAAGGACGGGCTTTCGGTGCGCGGCGGCTTCCCCGTGGAGCAGAAGAAGATGACGCAGTGGCAACTGCGTGTGTCTGCTTATGCAGGCAGGCTTCTGGACAGTCTCGAAAACCTGGACTGGACGGATTCCCTCAAGGAGATGCAGCGCAACTGGATAGGGCGCAGCGAGGGCACCGAGATGGTATTCGATACCGTTTGCGGAGATGTCCATAAGCCCATCACCATCTTCACTACCCGCGCGGACACCGTGTTCGGCGTGACCTTCATGGTGTTGGCTCCCGAGAGTGAGCTGGTGGATGAACTCACGACTCCCGAACAGAAGGCAGCCGTAGAGGCATATATCAAGGAAGTCAAGAAGAAGACCGAACGTGAGCGTATCGCCGAAACCAAATCCGTGACGGGCGTATTCGCCGGCTCATACGGCATCAATCCTCTCACCGGAGAGAAAGTGCCCATCTGGATATCTGAGTATGTGCTCGCAGGCTATGGTACCGGTGCCATCATGGCAGTTCCGGCGCACGACAGCCGCGACTATGCCTTCGCCAAGAAGTTTGGCCTGCCCATCATCCCCCTCATCGAAGGTGCGGACGTGAGCGAGCAGAGTTTCGACGCCAAGGAGGGAATAATGATCAACTCCGGTTTCCTGAACGGGATGAACGTAAAGGAGGCGATCGAGGCCGCCAAGGATTATGTGGAAGCCCACGGGCTCGGCCGGCGCAAGACCAACTACCGCCTGCGCGATGCCATCTTCTCCCGCCAGCGCTACTGGGGAGAGCCTTTCCCCATCTACTATAAGGATGGAATTGCAACTCCAATTCCGGACGATGAACTGCCCCTGGAGCTGCCTGAGATTGAATCTTACAAGTCCAAGAACGGCGAGGCGCCCCTTGCCCGCGCGAAGGACTGGAATTACAATGGTCATCCCATAGAGACCAGCACCATGCCCGGTTTCGCCGGCTCCAGCGCCTACTACCTCCGTTATATGGATCCTCACAATTCCGAGGAGTTGGTGAGTGCGGCGGCGGATAAATACTGGAGGAATGTGGATCTTTATGTGGGTGGCACCGAGCATGCTACCGGACACCTGATCTATTCCCGCTTCTGGAACAAGTTCCTCTACGACCTCGGCTATGTGTGCGAGGATGAACCTTTCCGCAAGCTGGTCAACCAGGGAATGATCCAGGGCCGCTCCAACTTCGTCTACAGGGTGGTCGGCACCAACAAGTTTGTGTCGCTCGGCCTGAAGGACAAATACGAGACCACCGAAATCCACGTGGATATCAACATCGTACGTAACGACAAGCTTGATCTCGAGGCCTTCAAAGCCTGGAGACCGGAGTATAACGATGCCGAATTCATCCTCGAAAACGGAGAATACATCTGCGGATGGGCCGTGGAGAAGATGAGTAAGAGCATGTACAACGTAGTGAATCCGGACGATATCTGCGAGACCTACGGTGCCGATACTCTGAGGCTTTACGAAATGTTCCTCGGTCCAGTGGAGCAGAGCAAGCCCTGGGATACCAAGGGAATCGATGGTGTGAACAGGTTCCTGCGCAAGTTCTGGCGCCTGTATTTCGACAGGGATAACTTCCTGGTGAGCGACAAACCTGCATCTCCCGCCGAGTTGAAGGCTCTGCACAAGCTGATAGGGAAGGAGCAGGAGGATATAGAGGCCTTCTCCTACAATACCACCATCAGTGCATTCATGATCGCGGTGAATGAGCTTACGGACCTCAAGTGCTGCTCCCGCGAAGTGCTGGAGCCTCTCGTGGTGTTGCTTTGCCCCTTCGCACCGCACATCGCGGAAGAGCTTTGGGAGAAGCTGGGGCATAATACCAGCGTGACAGTAGCATCCTTCCCCGAGTACAATGCATCTCTTACTGTCGAGGACAGCGTAACTTATCCCGTGTCCTTCAACGGCAAGATGAGGTTTACGGTGGATATGCCCAAGAGCGCAGCCCCTGCCGAGGTGGAAGCGCAGGTCCGTGCCATGGAGCAGACCGCGAAATGGGTTGGAGAGCAGAGTATAGTCAAAGTCATAGTCGTTCCCGGAAGAATTGTCAATATTGTTCTGAAATGAAAAAGAGAAGCAAGGTAGGAGGAATCCTAATCGATTATCTGGTGATGACGATCGGTGTGCTGTTCGTCACCGTCGCATGGGAATGTTTCATGATTCCCAATGGTATGTCGGCAGGTGGATTGATGGGTCTTTGCGCCGTCATCGAATACGCTACCGGCGGTGCCATTATCGCGTCTTATTCCTATGCGGTCATCAATGTCGGACTGATAGTTCTAGCTGTGCTCCTGTTTGGGATAGGTTTTGGGTTCCGTACCTTGTATTGTATTGGCATACAGGCACTTGCGCTGAAGTTATTTGCCAACCTGGACTTTCTTCAGGCAGTGCCCGGCAACTTCCTCTTCGTCCACGACCGGGTCATGATACCGGTAATCGCCGGTGTGCTCGAGGCCGTCGGAATCGGACTCACCATTCGTAAGGGTGGAAGTACCGGCGGCACGGATATCGTCGCTCTGATGGTGAACAAATACTGGCCGGTTTCCCTCAGCAGGATGTTCTTCATCACCGACTTCATCATCATCACCAGTATTCTCTTCCTGCCGGGCAAGGTCTTTGGCGATATGGTATATGGCTACATCATGATGGCCTCCTACGCCGCTGTGATCGACTTTGTGGTGGTGGGGGACCGCGGTGCCGTGCAGTTGCTGGTCTTCTCTTCCAAGCACAAGGAGATAGCCGACTACATCATTAACAAGATGGAACGCGGAGTGACGGTTCTGAAGGCTATAGGCTGGTACACCAAGCAGGAGAAGGACGTGCTCCTTCTCCTCATGAGGCGCAACGAGGTTCCCGAGGTTTCCAAGCTTATCAAGGAGTTGGATGAAAGGGCATTCATGACCGTCAATTCCGTGGGTGGCGTGTATGGAGAAGGCTTCGAAGAAATCAAAGCCGGTCTGACAAGTAAAAAGAAGAAAAAGGATGATAAACAAAACTAGCGTAGGACGGACGGTCAAGGAGTATGCGATCGTCACTTTCGGCATCCTGCTATATGTGCTGGGATGGAGTATCTTCCTGGTTAGCAATAACTTGGTGGGCGGAGGCATAACCGGTCTTTCCGCCATACTGCAGTATGCTACCCACGGCGTGATCAAGATCGGTTATTCGTACTTTGTGATCAATGTAGGGTTGATTATCGCGGCCCTGTTCGTGCTCGGTTTCGGCTTCGGCTGGAAAACCATCTACGCCACTATCCTTGCATCCGTGGGTCTCAACCTCTTCCAGAGCATCATCCCCGCCGACTTCATCCAGGCCATTGCTCTGGACAACGGCAAGTTGATGAGCACCATCATGGGTGGCATCATGACGGGAGTGGGCATTGGATTTACCATGGTCGCAGGCGGCAGCACGGGCGGCACCGATATCATCGCTCTGATGGTGAACAAATACCACAATGTCTCTCCCGGGCGCCTGATTCTCTATATGGATGTTGTCATCATCCTGTCTTCTCTGTTGGTTCCTTCCTACAAGCCGGATGGAGATTTGATGCCGTTCGTCGAGAAACTGACCACGGTGGTGTATGGTTTCATCCTCATCACCATCAACAGCACCGTGCTGGACCTGGTGGTTTCCGGTTCCAAGCAGAGCGTGCAGTTGTTCATCCTTTCCAAGCACTACGCTGAGATTGCGGATGCCATCACCAGGGATCTGCACCGCGGAGTCACCGTGCTGGACGGAAAAGGCTGGTACACCAAGGAGAATACGGAAGTGCTGATGGTACTTACCCGCAAGGCGGACCTCAACATCATGCTCCGCTACATCCGCAGCATAGATCCGGATGCCTTTCTTTCAGTATCTTCCGTTACCGGAGTTTACGGAAAAGGATTTGAAGTGATCAAGAAAAAAATGTAGGTAAAATATGTAGGTATAATATTTTCCGACACTGAAACGTAAATTTTCAAATTTTACCCCCGTTCAGGACTACCACCTGCACGGGGTTTTATTTTATCTTTCGGGGCTGAACAAACTAAAAGACAATGAGAAAGATAATCACTGTGCACTTCGTTTTGAGATTAATCCCTCTGGCTTTGCTGAGCGTGCTCTTTGCAATGGAATTTACGCTGGAATCCCCGGATGGCCGGTCCCTCCGCTTATGCAGTTATCTGCTGGCAGCCGCGATACAATATGTGGCATACCCGCTCTCGCGTGAGGATACAGCAAACTCCACCCGCTTCTACATAGTCAGTTCCATGTATTATATATGTGCATTCCTGATGCAGATGGGGAGGGATATGGCGGATCTCTATTTCATCCTCCCGGGGGTGGGCTTCGTGATTCTTTATTTGATCGGCGGACTGGCATACAAGTATAGCGATGCTTCGGCTGTTTTCCGCAAAGATGCTGCCTGGTGCTGCGCCGAAGAGGATTCCCGGACCTTTTATGCGATCCTGGTGCTGGGACTGTCTTTCGCTCTGGTGGTGATGCGTTATGAAGACGCGCCCCCGGCTATGTATCATATCTGCATTACGCTGATCGCGGTGATGGATATATTGCTGCATATCAGGGCCTATTCCGGGCGCACGATGCTGATAGGAAGGCGCCGGGAACGGCGTATCCAGGCTATCGTGGCATCCAACGGGCATATGTCGGATATCGTGCCGGAGGTCGAAAGTACCATCCTGGCTAAGGCCTATAAGCGCATAGACCAGTTCATGCGGGACAGCAAGCCCTACCTGGACGAGAAGTTCACCATGGAAAAGATGTCGGAAATGCTGAAGCTGAACAGGCTCTATATCAGCCGCTCCATAAACAAATTCACCAACAAAAACTTCCGCCAGTACGTAAACTGGCACAGAGTGCTGTATGCGGTGGAGCTGATGAGGGCGGATCCGTGGCTGAAGGTCATAGAATTGGCCTTCATGTCCGGTTTCCATTCTCAGGTGACCTTCAATATGTGTTTTAAATTGTTCTTGGACGAGACTCCGTCCGACATGCTCTCTAGGCTAAGGCTTCTGAAACCTCGTCCGGAAGTTTCCAAGATTGAGGTGGAGCTGCCACAAGATGAAGTTCTTCCTTCTTTACAGGGTGCACGAAAGTGATGCTGTGCGCCTGCAGGCAAATGCCTCCGTCCGGATTTGAGCGGGGTGCGCCGTATTTGAGATCTCCCTTGATGCAGCAGCCCATATGGGCAAGCTGGCAGCGGATCTGGTGATGTCTGCCGGTGAGAAGTTCCACTTCCAGAAGATGGTAGCGGTCGGTGTCGGCAATGTGGCGGTAGCGCAGTTTCGCGAGTTTTGCTTTGGGGCCGGGTTTGCGGGTGATGAAGCTCTTGTTGAGTTTCTCGTTCCTCTCCATCCAATCCTCCAGCAGGCCTTCCGGCTCGGCGGGCGCGGCACAGCATAGTGCCAGGTAGGTCTTATGCACTTCTCCATCCCTGAACATGGCATTCAGCCTTTCCAGAGCCTTGGAGGTTTTTGCGAAGATGCATAACCCGCACACGGGCCTGTCCAGGCGGTGTGGAACTCCCAGGAACACGTTACCTGGCTTGGAATCCCGCTCTTTGATAAACTCCTTCAGGATATCGCTGAGGGGAGTGTCACCCGTCTTGTCCCCCTGAACTATCTCTCCTACCTTCTTGTCTATGACCAGAAGGTGATTATCTTCGTAGATTATGCGGGAGGCGATGTCTTCGTAATTCATTGCAGGGCAAAGATAATGACATTTTGTCAGAAAATATCCGGTGGCACAGCTTTCGTTATCAAGAAAAGCGTCTCCTTCGGGTGACAAATGAACAGAATTATAAAATAGGAGAAACATATTATGGGAAAAATTATTGGAATCGACCTCGGAACAACCAACAGTTGCGTGGCAGTAATGGAAGGCAACCAGCCTACCGTTATCATTAACAACGAAGGCCAGCGTACCACCCCTTCGGTGGTCGCCTTCACCGATGACGGCGAACGCAAGGTGGGCAACCCCGCCAAGCGTCAGGCCATCACCAATCCGAAGAACACTGTATTCAGTATCAAGCGTTTCATGGGTGAAACCTACGACCAGGTGGGCCGCGAAGTTTCGCGTGTGCCTTACAATGTGGTCAAGGGTGACAACAACACTCCCCGCGTGGATATCAACGGCCGCATGTATTCCCCTCAGGAAATCAGCGCCATCATCCTTCAGAAGATGAAGAAGACTGCAGAGGATTACCTCCGTCAGCCTGTCACCGAAGCGGTAATCACCGTTCCGGCATACTTCTCCGACAGCCAGCGCCAGGCCACCAAGGAGGCCGGCAAGATCGCTGGTCTCGATGTGAAGCGTATCATCAATGAGCCTACCGCTGCGGCACTTGCATACGGTCTGGACAAGAAGAACAAGAATATGAAGGTCGCGGTTTACGACCTCGGCGGCGGCACCTTCGATATCTCCATTCTGGAGCTCGGAGACGGCGTTTTCGAAGTCAAGTCCACCAACGGTGACACCCACCTCGGCGGCGACGATTTCGACCAGGTCATCATCGACTGGCTCGCAAGCGAGTTCGCATCCGAGAACAGCGGAATCGACCTCAAGAAGGATCCTATGGCCCTCCAGCGCCTCAAGGAAGCTGCCGAAAAGGCCAAGATCGAACTGTCTAACCAGACCAGCACCGAAATCAACCTTCCTTACATCACCGCAGTGGACGGCGTTCCCCGTCACCTCGTGAAGAGCCTTACCCGCGCCAAGTTCGAAGCGCTCTGCGACAATCTCTTCCAGCGCAGCATAGAGCCTTGCCGCAAGGCCTTGCAGGATGCTCATCTGAGCACCTCCGACATCGACGAGGTCCTGCTCGTGGGCGGATCCACCCGTATCCCCAAGATCCAGGAGCTGGTGAAGAACTTCTTCGGCAAGGAGCCCAACAAGAGCGTCAATCCGGATGAGGTCGTTGCAATCGGCGCATCCATCCAGGGCGGCGTGCTTGCAGGCGATGTGAAGGATGTCCTCCTTCTCGACGTCACTCCTCTGAGCCTGGGTATCGAAACCCTCGGCGGCGTGATGACCAAACTCATCGAATCCAATACCACCATCCCTGTGCATAAGGAACAGGTATTCTCGACAGCTGCAGACAATCAGCCTTCAGTAGAGATCCGCGTGCTCCAGGGTGAGCGCCCGATGGCAAAGGACAACAAGCAGATCGGAATCTTCCATCTGGACGGCATCGCCCCTGCACCCCGCGGCATCCCTCAGATCGAGGTATCCTTCGATATCGACACCAACGGCATCCTGAGCGTTTCTGCAAAGGATAAGATCACAGGCAAGGAGCAGCACATCCGCATCGAGGCTTCCAGCGGCTTGAGCGAAGATGAAATCAAGCGCATGCGCGACGAGGCCAAGGCAAATGAAGATGCCGACAAGGCTGCCAAGGAGCGTGTGGACAAGATCAACAATGCCGACGCTCTCTGCTTCCAGGCCGAGAAGTTCCTCAAGGACAATGCCGACAAGGTTCCTGCCGATGTGAAGGCAGAGGTCGAAAGCAACCTGAATCCTCTCAAGGAGGCTGTCAAGAACCAGAATCTGGAGGATATCGACAAGTATTCTGCTGCTCTCAGCAAGGCTTTCGAGAAGATGTACCAGGCTGGCCAGCAGGCAGGTCCTCAGGGTGGTCCTCAGGGCTTCGATCCTAACCAGGGCAGCCCTCAGGGTCCCGGCCCTGACTACGGCGGAGGTGCCCCCGACGAACAGTAAAAAAGTTCCCGGTGTTCCGAAATGGGACACCGGGATTTTTTTAAACTCAGAAATCTATCGTACGACCGTGGAAACGCGGTCAGGGCCGACTGACACGATCTTGATGCGGCAATCGGTCACCTCTTCGATGAACTCGATATAATCCTTGAACTCTCTCGGGAAGTCATTGTAGCGCTGGAGGCCGCGGAGACTGGTCTTCCAGCCGGGGAATTCGCGATAGACGGGCTCGATATCGGCACCTCCGTCATAAGGGAAGTCCTTTATCAGTTTACCATCCTTCTTGTAGGCCACAGCTACTTTGATGGTATCGAAATCGTCCAGAATATCGGATTTCATCATGATGAGGTCGGTGACGCCGTTCATCATCACGGAATACTTCAGCGCAACCATGTCGAGCCAGCCGGTGCGGCGCGGCCGGCCGGTGGTGGCCCCGAATTCATGCCCCTTCTGGCGCAGCTGCTCTCCATCTTCATCGAAAAGTTCCGTAGGGAAAGGTCCGCTGCCGACGCGGGTGCAGTAGGCCTTGAAGATGCCATAGACATGGCCGATTCTGGAAGGGGCCAGGCCCAGGCCGGTGCATACGCCCGCGGACATGGTATTGGAGGATGTGACATAAGGATAAGTGCCGAAATCGATGTCCAGCAGCGTTCCCTGGGCACCTTCTGCCAGCACCGGGACACCCTCGTCCAGGGCGTGGTTGATATAGATTTCGCTGTCGATGAACTCGAAGCGCTTCAGTTTCTCGATGGCCTCGAGCCAGAGCTTCTCGTACTCGTCGATATCCACCTTGAAGCCGTCATACTGCGAAAGAATGCGCAGGTGGCGCTCCTTGCGGGCAAGATAACGGTCCTTGAAGTCCGGGAGGAGGATATCACCCACGCGGAGACCGGTGCGGCCGGCCTTGTCGGTGTAGGTGGGGCCTATCCCCTTGAGGGTGGAGCCGATCTTGGCCTTGCCCATCGCACTTTCGCTGGCGGCATCCAGTGCCCTGTGGGTGGGGAGGATGAGGTTGGCGCGCTTGGAGATGAGCAGACGCCCGTCCACATTCACGCCCCTGGCCTCAATTTTCTCTATTTCCTCGAGGAGGATAACGGGATCGATTACCACGCCGTTGCCTATAACGTTGAGGGTATCGTCCCGGAAGATTCCGGAAGGAACCGTATGAAGCACGAATGCGGTGCCGTCGAACACCAGGGAATGCCCGGCATTGGGGCCGCCCTGGAACCTCGCAACAATCTTGTAGTCAGGGGATAAAACATCCACAATTTTACCTTTCCCCTCGTCGCCCCACTGGAGCCCGAGGACAACATCGATTTGATTCGCCTTCATTTGATTGTACCGTTAATCTGAAAAACGGTTTGAATTTAACCATTTTATTTGAATAAAAAAAGCCCCTGTATAAGATAACGGGGCTGGGTATGTCCGAACAATTTTGTATCTTTGAGAGATAAAAAAATTGGATTATGTACAGACAAGTGAGAATTATCAGCCTTTTAACCACTGCGATTCTAAGCTTTTCCCTTCTTTCAGCCGTCTCTGCCCAGGCGCAGGATATCAAGCCGGTGAAAGACAAGGCAACCAAGAAATATGGCTTCCAGGCAAAAAACAAGACCTGGGTAATTGCTCCCGCCTTCGATGATGCAAAGAAATTCGACAATGGTGTTGCAGAAGTAGAAGTGAATGGCTACAGAGGCCTGATCAATATCGATGGATCTTTCCTGATTGCTCCGGAATTCGATGATATCACCAAGTTCGACAAGAACGGTTTCTGCGAACTCAAGCGCAAGGTAAACGGAGTTAAACTGCATGGTGTCGCCAACAGGAACGGCCAGATAGTCATCCCAGTGGAAGCGCGTTCGGTAGATGTGGACCGCAGTGGTGATCTGATTTATGCCAAATACGATGTCGAGGTGCCCGGGTTCAAGGTAGATCAGGAATGGGGCGTCTTCGACAGGGAAGGCAACCAAATCTTTGCTCCTCAGTTCTATCTCACCCCCTCGTTCAGGGACGGAATAGGCATCGCCAGGTCCGCAAGGAATGGCCTGTATGGCGTTATCAGTGCCGATGGCCGCGTGATCGAGCCCTTCAAGTATCTGGCCATCTCCTACTCTTCCCATACCTATAAGGCTTTGGGTACCGACCTCACCCATGTCATCTGGAGCGAGGATATGCGCAGCAGCCAGAGCATGCCCCAGCCCGGTGCCGTCATCCCTTACGATCCTCAGGATGATCCTATCCGCGCTCTCGCATGGCACCGCGGCCCCGTCGGAATCCGTCTCCACCGCAACACCTTGAAGAAGGTGCAGCTCTATTCCAGGCTCGGCGGAACTCAGGCAGCATGCCAGGAACTCCCTATAGACTGGGGATACAACCGCTTCGTGCGCCTGGAGCCCTGCGTGGTGTCTGCCACTACCTCCAATGCTATGTACTTCGGCTCTGGCAACCGCTACTATACTCTGAAGGCCCTGCTCTACGAGGCGGACGGACGCTTTGTCAAGGAGATCTGCAGCCGTGGATGGATCGAGGCGAACTTCGCCGACGGAGCCATCTACAATGCTGATGGCGATGAGTTGTGGGTAGTGCTGGCGAATCCCAATGCCGTCGAGCTGCCCGCCTTTACCTTAGACGTGTTCGACTATAAACCTGTCAGCCACGCTGATGTTTTCACCGGCCTGGGAATATCGGTTTCCGAGATCTCGAGGCTCTCTTCCATGTATAATTATACGGATCTCTGCCGCGATATCATCGAAGGCGAAAACGTCGGTGTCTGCAGCTATCTTCCCCCCGTGCCCGACATGGCACATGCTCGCGCGGCCCAGATAGCAGGTCATTCTCGTATTTTCCATCAGCCCTTCCGTATGGGCGACGTGGTAAACTGCAAGGTGGTCAAGAAGGGAGAAGAACTCCTTCTGGATCTCTCCAAAGACCTTGTATGCAGCTATAAAGACAAACTGGAGGATCCTCACTACACCATGTCCGGTGGCAGTGAAGTTATCTTCTGGGGCCCCAACAATGCACGTACGGTGCGTCTCAGCCTGGAAGTGGT
>JAGCUK010000068.1 GCA_017962925.1 Bacteroidales bacterium | reverse complement strand
GTGCGCAAGAACGCCGCTATGCTGGTCAAGGACAGCGAGGCCCTGGACGACCTCCTGCCCACCGCCCTGGGTCTGGTACACAGCCCCGAGCGGATGGAGCAGCTGAGCAAGAATGCAGAGGCTATGGCCCTGCGCAACGCTGCCCAGATTATTTGTGACGAGATTTACAAGCTGGTATGAAAAACGTTTATTTCATAGGAATAGGCGGCATTGGCATGAGTGCCATCGCGCGTTATTACAAGTTCAAGGGCTTTAACGTGGCCGGATACGACCGCACCCCCTCCGAGCTCACCGCAGAGCTGGAGGCGGAAGGCATCGCCGTGCACTACGAAGACGATATCACCCGCATCCCCTGCAATGTGGAGGAGACGCTGGTGGTCTATACTCCCGCCATTCCCGAGAGTCTGCAGGAACTGCAGTCTGTTCGCGAACGCGGATACCGGGTGATCAAGCGCAGCCGGATGCTTGGCGAGATCGCCGAGGGGCAGAAATGCCTTGCGGTGGCCGGCACCCACGGCAAAACCACCACATCCACTCTCACCGCGCACATCCTTACCGAAAGCGGCGAGGGCTGCACCGCCTTCCTCGGAGGCATCTCGAAGAACTACGGCACCAACCTGCTGATGAGCAAGAACGAGGTAGTGGTGGCAGAGGCGGATGAGTTCGACAGAAGCTTCCTCCAGCTGCATCCGGACATCGCCGTTATCACCGCGATGGATGCGGACCACCTCGATATCTACGGGGACCTGGCCCACGTGCAGGAGGCTTTCCGCCAGTTCGCATCTCAGGTAAAGGGAACGCTTATCATCAAACACGGGCTGCCCGTCAGCAATAGCGACACCGCCGCCCGCATACTCACATATCACTTCAAGGACAAAGCCGCGGACTTCCACGCCGAGAACCTGACGGTGGATGCCCTCGGGCACTTCTCCTACGACCTGCATCATCCCGGCGGAGTCATCTCCGGCATACGCGTGGGCACCCTGGGCTGGGTGAACGTGGAGAACAGTGTCGCCGCGGCAGCCATCGCCCTCACCCACGGCATCGCTCCGGAGGCCATCCGCAAGGCGATAGGCAGTTTCGAGGGAGCAAAACGCAGGCTGGACGAGCATATCAACACCCCCGGCCTCACCTACATCGATGACTACGCGCACCATCCGGCGGAGCTGGCAACTGCCATCTCCTCCATACGCGAGATCTTCCCCGGAAGGAAACTGACCGGCATCTTCCAGCCCCACCTCTACACCCGCACCCGGGACTTCGCGCCCGAGTTCGCTCAGGCGCTGAGCGCGCTGGACAAACTCATCCTCCTGGACATCTACCCTGCCCGCGAGGAACCCATCCCCGGAGTCACCTCCGAGATCATCTTCAAGGACGTGACCGCGCCCGAGAAGGTGCTCATCACCAAAGAAGAACTCATGCCCTATCTGGAGAAGGAGCCGCTGGACGTGCTCATCACCTTCGGAGCAGGCAACATCGACCACTATATAGAACCTATTAAGGAAATGCTGAACGCCCGCAAATGAAAAAAGCCGTCAAATACCTGCTGTTCGCACTCTCCCTGGCGCTGTTCCTCTGCATAACTGCACTGGTGCTCATCCAGGCACGGGAGCGCAGGCATCTGATGACTTGCAAGAGTGTGGAAATCAGCTTCAAGGACACCCTGAACTTCGTGTCCGAAGACGACGTGCGCACTTATCTGAAACGGGACTGCCCGGTGCTGATCGGGCAGAGGGTGGACAGCATCCGCCTCTATGAGATAGAAAAGGCGCTGGATTCGCGCAGCGCCATCCTTTCCGCCCAGGCCTGGACCTCGGACAGCGTGCTTCACATCAGCATCCGCCAGAGGGAACCGGTGGCAAGGATGGAAACGGCGGACCACGCGTTCTACATCGACGACCGCGGCTTTATCTTCCCCGTCCAGGGCGATTGCGGCAAGACTTTCCCCCTGGTTCAGGGGCGTCTTCCGCTGCACGAGCCGGTGGGCTACAAGGGCCTGTCTTCCACCGAAGAAGGGCAGGAGTGGGTAGAGAAGATGCTGACGCTCATCGCCTATATGAAAAAGAGCAAGTGGGACGGACGCATCGCCAAGATGACCGTTTTGGCTGACGGGGATATCGTGATGACTCCTGTCGAAGGCAGGGAAAACTATATCTTCGGACGCCCGGAGAATGTGCAGGAAAAGTTCGCCCGCATGAACGAGTACTGCAAGCGCATCAAACCGGCGGTAGAGGACGACTATTACGCCTCGGTTAACGTGAAATACAAAGGACAGATAATCTGCAGAAAATAAATCATAATCATATGGAAGACCGTTACATAGCAACAGTAGATCTCGGGACGTCGAAGATCGCCCTGTCGGTGGCGAGGGTCAGCGGCGAAAACGCCGAAATCCTCTTCTACCGGGAAAAGCCCTCCGACGGAGTGCGCTACGGCTGCATCTTCAATCCCGCCAAGGCCTCGGTTCCCCTTAAGGAAATCATCCGCGAGGCAGAAGAAGAATTGAGTATCAAGATTACGCAGGTAGTGATAGGTGTCCCCCGCTACGGAGTGACACAGGAGACTGCCAGCGCTAACCTGGACCGCAGCGACGCAGAGTCCTGCATCACTCAGGAGGAGATCGATTCCATCAAGGAGATGGCTCTGGATTCATATCCGCTCAGCAAGCCCGAGGAGCAGGAGATCTATGGTGCTTCTGCACAGTCTTTCAGCACTGATGATTCTCTGAACTACACCGAGAGCGACGTGGTGGGTATGCCCAGCGCAGTTCTCCGCGGCAACTTCAAGATCTTCATCGGACTGAAGAAGGCATCCCGCAACATCGACATCATGCTGAACAAGGCGGATGTGGCCCTCGCACGCAAGTACTTCCTCCCTCCGCTCACAGCCAACGCTGTGCTGGGCGCCGAAGAGAAGGAGAACGGCGTAGCGCTCATCGAGATGGGCGCGGGAGTGACTTCCGTATCAATCTACCAGGGGGGCATCCTCCGTTTCTATAACGCCATCCCCTTCGGTGGACGAAGCATCAGCAACGACATCAAGCTGGAGTGCGGCTTCACCGAGGTGCTGGCAGAGAACATCAAGCTGGGATTCGGCGCCTGCATGCCGGACAAGCTCCAGACCATGGCGGATAAGATTCTGCAGATTCAGGACGAGGAGAACGGCACCGATCAGTTGCTGCCGGTGAAGTATCTGTCCGAGATTATCACCGCCCGCGTGAAGGAGATAGTGGATGCAGTGCTGTTCCAGATTCAGGAGAGTGGTTATGCCGACCGCCTGCGCAACGGCGTGGTACTCACCGGCGGATGCGCCAATCTCGCCAACTGCGCCAACCTCATCAAGCTGATGTCCGGCTACAACGTGCGTATCGGCTTCCCCAAGGCCAAGAGCCTTTCCTACAGCGGATGCCCCGGAATCGCCGATACCGGTGCGGTTGCCACGGTGGGTATGCTGCTTTATGCCCGCGAGGATACGCATCTGAACTGCACTGAGGAAGTGCCGTTCGTCAAGACGCAGGGCAAGCCCGCTACCCAGCCAGTTGAAGAACCTGTCGAGCAGACAACTACCGGCAGCGTGTTCGACACCGAAGGATGGGAGGTCAAGAAAGAAGAAAAGCCAAAGAAGGAGCCCAAGCCCAAGAAGAGCAACTTCCTGATCAATTGGACAAAGAAACTCGCGCCGGTGGAAGACTTTGTCGGCGGATTATACGATAAAATCGAAGAAAACTAAAGAACCATGGGAGAAGATAATATGATAATCACACCCGCCGACTGGGTAGTGTCCGATTCCACCATCAAGGTGCTTGGTGTAGGCGGTGGCGGCTGCAACGCCGTGACCTATATGTATGAAAAGGGCATCGAAGGCTGCAGCTTCATAGTCTGCAACACCGACTCGATGCATCTCACCGCGAGCCCCGTGCCCACCAAGATCCAGCTTGGTGCAGGCCTAGGCGCCGGCACGAATCCTACCGTAGGGCGCAATGCCGCGCTGGAGAGCCAGGATCTGATCGCCGAAAAGGTGCTCGATAAATCCACCCAGATGTTGTTCATCACCGCTGGTATGGGCGGCGGCACTGGCACCGGCGCCACTCCCATCATCGCAAAGATGGCGAAGGAACGCGGCATCCTCACCGTGGCAGTGGTCACCATCCCCTTCCTAAACGAAGGCAAAGATGCCCTTTCACGCGCGCTGGACGGCATCCACGAACTCCAGAAGAACGTGGACAGCCTCATCATAATCAACAATGAGCGCCTCTACGAGTACTACGGCGACCAGCTCATCCAAGACGCCTTCCCCAAGGCAGATGAGGTGTTGGCTACCGCAGTGCGCGGCATAGTGGAAATCATCAAGAAGAAGGGCTATATAAACGTGGACTTCGAAGATGTCAAGACCATGATGAAGGATAGCGGCATGGCTCTTATGGGTTATGGCTGCGGCTCCGGCCAGAATCGTATCGAGACGGCCGTCAAGCAGGCCTTCGAGTCCCCCCTGCTGAATGATTTCGATCTCAAGAGTGCCAAGAAGGTTTTGGTGAATACCACCGTGGGTAAGAACGACCAGGGTCTGAAGATGGAGGAGATGAAGAAACTGAACGACCTGATCGATGAGTACACCGGCGGCGGCAATAACTTCAAACGCGGACTCATCTACGACGAGTCCCCCGAAGCCGGCGACACCGTCCACATCACCTCCATAGTGGTAGGCCTCAACTTCGCGGATGTTCTCGGCCCCGGTATCAGCGACGCCGACAACTATATCACCATCCCCAAGACCTATGTTTATGACAAAGAGGAACTGGCGACTGGCGACGGCATTATTCTCCCCGGCGACACAAGTTCCCACATCGGATATGTGAACAAGGAGAACGAGCGCGCATTCCGCTACGATCTGGACAATCCTCCGGTGCTGGTGACAAAGGAAGGGCAGGATATCAGCACCCTCCTGAATGAACCGGCCATCCGCCGCAAACCTAAAAAGAACGAACAATGAGAAAGACACGCGTAAGATTCGCTCCCTCCCCCACCGGTCCCCTGCATATGGGAGGCGTGCGCACGGCACTGTATAATTATCTTTATGCAAAGCAGAACGGCGGAGATTTCATCCTCCGTATCGAGGATACCGACTCGCACCGCTTCGTGCCCGGAGCAGAGGCCTACATCATCGAGGCTCTCCGCTGGTGCGGCATAGTGCCGGACGAGGGTGTGGATGCGGACGGCAAGGTTGTGGAAACCCCCTCCGAGAGGCATCCGCATGCGCCATATCGCCAGAGCCAGCGCCGCAGCATCTACCGTGCCTATGCAGAGCAGCTGGTGGCCAATGGCTACGCCTATTATGCATTCGATTCTGCCGAGTCCCTTGCCGCCGCCCGTGCGGAGGCGGAGGCCAACGGCCAGACTTTTATCTATAACTACGAGACGCGCAAGAATCTGCGCAATTCGCTGACACTGCCCGCTGCCGAGGTAGAGCGCCTGCTGGCGGAGACCACCGACTGGACCGTGCGTTTCAAGATGCCGGAAGATGAGGTTGTGGAGATGGATGACTTGATCCGCGGCCACATCGAGGTGGACACCCGCACCCTGGACGACAAGGTGCTGTGGAAGCGTGCCGATGAACTGCCGACCTATCATCTTGCGAATATTGTGGACGACCATCTGATGGAGATCACCGAGGTTATCCGCGGAGAAGAGTGGCTGCCTTCGCTGCCGCTGCATTATCTGCTTTACCGTGCATTCGGATGGACCGATACACAGCCTCGTTTCGCGCATCTTTCCCTGCTGCTGAAGCCCGTCGGAAACGGCAAGCTCAGTAAGCGCGATGGCGACAAACTGGGATTCCCGGTGTTCCCGCTGCGCTGGGTGAATGAAGAGGGAGAGGTTACCCGAGGTTACCGCGAGGATGGATACTTCCCCGAGGCATTCGTGAATATGCTGGCGCTTCTGGGTTGGAACCCTGGCACCGAGCAGGAACTGTTCTCGCTGGACGAACTGGTTAAAGCCTTCTCCATGGATAAGGTGCAGAAGGCCGGTGCGAAGTTCAATCCCGAAAAAGCCAAGTGGTTCAATAAGGAATACCTGAGGATGAAGAGCGACGAGGAACTGGCAACTCTGTTCGTGCCCATACTTGCCGAGCATGGAGTGACCGACGACTTCGCTCATCTCGTCAAGGTCGTGCATCTGATCAAGGAACGCGCCACCTTCGTGGCAGACTTCTGGGACATCGCCTGGTATCTGTTCAAGGCCCCCGTGGAGTATGCCGAGAAGGATGCTGCCAAGTTCTGGAAACCGGAGAATGTGGAGCTGGCGATGAAGGTTGCCGAGTTCATCTGCGCATACGACGGAGCGTGGGAAAAAGAGCCGCTGGAAGCCGCCCTGGAGGAATACATCCGTTCCAACGAGTGGCCCATGGGCAAGGTGATGAATTGCATCCGTCTGGCTCTTACCGGTTCCGGCAGTGGCCTCGGCATCGCAGATGTGGTGGTTCTGATCGGGAAAGAGGAGTTCAGCGCGCGCATCAGCCGCGCCAAAGAGGTTCTTGGCTAGAATAGCAGCAGCCTGTAACCAATAGTCAGATTAAAGGACGCCGGACGTGCGGTGTAGTAGTTCTGGATGTCCAGACCAGCCACGTTCCGGCGCCTGAAGTGATATGACAATCCGGGCTGGATGTAGATGGCGTTGTTCTCCATGAATTCCAGCTGCAGCCCCGCAGCGGCATTGACCGACCAGCGATGGTCTTTCTGCAGATGATTGTCGGTTGCTGAGGAAAGGAGCTTGCCGTTCAGCCTGGTGCTATATATCTCTGAAGTTTCGTTAGTGAATTCGTACATGGGGCCTGCCGCAAGGTAGAGGCTCAGGCCGTTCCAGTCCAGTGCATTGAAGTGAAGGTAGAGAGGAATGCCGAGGTAGTGCATTTCCTGCTCGACGTTCTTCACGCTGTTGCCGGAGATAGTTTCCCAACTTGAATTCAGAGTAGTGCCGACGATGCCGCTTTCCACGCCCCAATGAGGGAGGAAGTTGACTTTGATACCGGCCGCGAAACGTGCGGACTGGCGGTGGTTGCATTCGGTGGTTCCGGGTTTGTTCCGGTTGATGATGGAGGGATCGAAGGTGGTGGTGCCGCCGGTGATGGATTTGGTCTGGATCGCCGGGGCGCTGCCCATCATGGATGCGACGTGTGCGGCCTGCTGTCCGCTTTGGCTGACGTTTTGCGCCATCAGCCCGCCGCTGACTCCAGCCATTATGCGTATCGGCTGCCGCTCGCGACGCTCCCTTGGCTCGCGGGGTTGTCTACTCTGCAGCGGCACAGTCGCTTGCCGTGGCTCGCTGGCTTTCTCGCCGCCAGACACGGAATTGGGGGCCTCCGGTGTCTGCTCAGCCGTTTTCGCCTCTCCAGACACCGATTGAGGTTCCCTGGTGTCTGGAACCATGGCGTCGGGTGCTGCAGACGTCGCGGAGGAGGGCATATGGTCTGAACCTGTCTCGCTCCGCTCGACCCCACCATGCGCTTC
>JAGCUK010000067.1 GCA_017962925.1 Bacteroidales bacterium | reverse complement strand
TACGGAGCCCAGAAAAAGGTCTCGGTGACCGGCTCCATCGCTGCGGTGCAAACAAAGGATATCGCTGTCAGCTCTTCCCCTAACCTGTCGGCCGCCCTGAGTGGCAAACTGCCGGGGCTCACCACCATACAGTCCAACGGCAGGCCGGGCGGTGATGATATTGCGCTGTATCTGCGCGGCGCCGGAACCACCAACGGCTCCAGTCCTCTCATCCTCATAGATGGAGTGCCCAGGGACAATATCAGCAACCTGGACCCGAACGAGATCGCCTCTATCTCCATTTTGAAGGATGCATCCGCAACCGCCGTCTTCGGTGTGCGCGGTGCAAACGGCGTGATCCTGATTACCACACGCCGCGGCGAAGAGGGTTCGCTGAACCTGAGTGCCAGGGCTGATTTCTCGCTGCAGAGTTTCATCACCGAAGTGGACCGGATTCATTCCTGGGAATTCGCAGAACTCCGCAACCAGGCTTCTCGCAACGACGGTGTCGAGGAGAGCATGCTTCCTTACACGAAGTACATGATAGATAAGTACAAGGCCGGGTACGACCCTGTGTTCTATCCCGACCGCGATGTCTGGAGGGAGATGTTCTATCAGTACGCACCCCAGCAGAGGGTGAACGTGAACGCGTCCGGCGGCAGCAAGCAGGTAAAGTTCTTCGTGAACGTCGGCTTCGTGAATCAGGGCGGTCTTTCGAAGAACGAAGGCCAGGATGTGCTGGGATACGATCCCACCTTCAACCTGAAGCGTTATTCGTTCCGCTCCAATCTGGACTACCAGGTTGCGCCCTCGTTCAAACTTTCCGTTAACGTGGGTACTTATCTGGACCGCGTGGGATCTCCTACCTACAATATCCTCAGCCTTGGCAGCATGACGGCGTTCATGCAGCAACTGGTGCTCAGGACCTGGGAGACTCCCGCCAGCCAGCCGGGCCCCGTCACCGTGCCCGGATACGGCGTTCCGGTGAATGAAATCGTTTGTCTGCCCACATGGGACTATAACGCCTATGCTCTGGCAAACAGCTTCGGTTTCCTCCGGGAGACTAAGATCAAGATGAATACATCCTTGATCGCCGACTGGAAACTGGACCGCATCACCAAAGGCCTCAACACCCGCTTCATGGTTTCTTACGACTCCTTCGGCGAGACCAACCTGAACGGTGTGAGGACCTTCGACACCTACGCCGCCACAGTCGTCGCAAGTGAGGGGAGCGACAGCTACTATACCGCTTCCCGAAGCAATACCAACGGGGCTATCACTCTGAGCAAGAGCGTGGCTTCCCGCTACTACATGAATTTACAGTATTCGCTCAATTATGCCAGGACCTTCGGCGGCAAGCACGACGTGACCGGCATGCTGCTTCTGCAGAGAGACAACTGGCAGAAAGCGGCGGCGGATCTGCCCTATAACATCCTGGGCTTCTCCGGACGCGTGACCTACGGCTACGACAACCGCTACTTCGCGGAATTCAACGCCGGCTACAACGGCAGTGAACAGTTTGCCAAGGCGCATCGCTTCGGCTTCTTCCCTGCGGTATCCGCCAGCTGGGTGGTGAGTAACGAGGACTTCCTCCAGGGGAATTCCGTTATCACCAGCCTGAAACTCCGTGCATCCTACGGCAAGGTCGGTAACGATAGCCTGGGCAACGACCGTTTCCTCTACATTAGTGAGCTGTCCTCCTCCACCGGCGGGCCTATGTCCTCCCTGGGGCACGGCAACTACATAGTGCAGGGGATGATAGGAAACGAGGAGCTGAGCTGGGAAATCGCCCATAAGCAGAACTACGGTGTGGATATCCAGCTGTTCCAGCAGTTAAGCCTTTCCGTGGATGTTTTCCGCGAGTACCGGGATCATATCCTCCTTACTCGCGGCACCGTTCCGGAACTGCAGGGCGTGCCTCTTTCCAACCTTCCCAAGATGAATATGGGCGAGGTGCTCAACCAGGGATTCGAGATCGACGCATCTTGGAACAAGCGTTTCTCGCCGGACTGCCGCGTCATACTCAAGGGCAACTTCGCCTACAACCGGAACAAGCAGATTGCGATGGACGAGGCTATCCTTCCGGAATCCTATGCCTACCGCCACCGCAAGGAAGGGTACTCTATCGGCCAGTGCTGGGGATATAAGATAGACTATTCCAACGGGAACGGATATATCAATACCCAGGAGGAGCTGGATAATCTCCCTACCTATAACGTGGGCGGAACCCCCAGGCTGGGAGATTTCAAATACGTGGATATGAACGGGGACAATATAATCGACGAGAAGGACCTTTCTCCTATCGGCTACAGCAGAATTCCCCGCATCACCTACGGCTTCACCGCATCCGCCACATGGAAGGGTTTCGACGCGACTCTGGTCATCTCCGGAATCGCCCAGGCATCCATGGCATACAACATCCGCGGTGTCACCGAGTTCGCCGGCAACGGCTTCTACACCGGCCCGCACCTCCAGGCGTGGACCAAGGAACGCTATGAGGCAGGGGAGAAGATTCTCTATCCCGCCCTCGGCGTGACTTCCGGCTGCAGCATTACCGCCAACAGCTACTTCATCATGGACCGCTCCTTCTGCAGGCTGAAGTCTGCGGAAATCGGCTACACTTTCCCCAAGTCGTTCATGCGGGCCATGGGGCTTCAGAGTCTGAGGTTGTATGTAAATGCAAACAACCTCTTCACCATCAAGAACATGCCCATCTACCACATAGATCCGGAGCAGAGCTCGCCTACGGCCTATCCTCTGACACGGACCATTACGATGGGAGCAAATATCAGTTTTAAATAATGGAAAGGGCTATGAAAAAGATAAATGAAATGATTATCGCAGTAGTCTCGGCCCTTTTGCTTTGCTCCTGCGCCGGTGTGATGGATAAGGCACCGGATGGTAATATGACCATGGAGGAGGTCCTGAAGGATCCCTATCAGGTCGAGGCACTGCTGAATGCCTGCTACAAGAATATCCCCACGAAGGGATACAACTATCACATGCACTGCCCGCTTCCCACCTGCACCAGCGATGAGGGCTGGAGCAGCGATGAAGGCCAGGGTGGACCTGTTGGGCGTGTGTATAACAACGCCAATTCCGCCACTTCCCATAAGACCAGGGATGCATGGAATTCATCTGCCGATGGCACGCCGAACTCCGGCGGCTGGAACGGCAACTGCGATTATTGGGAACGTTTCTGGGGGCAGATCCATCTCTGCAACCAGTTCCTCGAGCTCATCCCGAAAGCTGCGGTGCGCAACGAGGAATCTCGTTCCCGCATGACGGCCGAGGCCCATATGCTGAGGGCGTTCTTCTATTCCGAGCTTATCAAGTGGTTCGGCAAGGTGCCCGTGATAGACAAAACTCTGCCGTTCGATTATGATTACTCCCAGCTCAAGCGTCAGCCCGTGTATGAGGTGGTGCAGTTGATCTGCAAGGATTGCGATGCTGCCATCGCCTGCCCGGAGCTGCCTTGGAGAATCACGATCGAGGATGATGCCGGCCGCATGAACAAGGCTCTGGCATATACTCTCAAGGGAGTGATGCTGATGTTCGCCGCCAGTCCTCTCTTCAACGAAGGGGAAGACCATTGGGGAGAGGCCTACCAGGCCTGCAAGACCGCTGTCACCGAATTGAAGGCCAATGGATTCGAGCTCTTCACGACCTGTACGGAGAAGAGTACCTTCGAGCGTTTCCCGGAGATGGCGCCGGGCGCAGCATTCCATCAGCTTGCCTGCCGCAGCCAGGATTATTCCGGCGACCCTGTCGACAAGGAAACGATCTACGAGCACTACACATACATCGACGGTCGTGTCTGGCACATCGGATTCATAGGCAACGAAGCCGGAGCGTACAAGGTTGAGACCTGCCCCACTCAGGAGCTGGTGGATGCCTTCGAGACCATCGACGGCCAGCCTATTCTCGACCTGGCTAAACCCTATCTGGATGATATGCATCTCCAGCCGAACTTCAATCCAGCCAACACCCTCTACAATGAGCAGAATCCCTATGCGAACAGGGATCCCCGCTTCTATTCCACGGTGATGACCAACGGACAGAAGTTTATCTGGAATAACAGTACAATCACCTTCGAGCCTTTTGCCGGAGGCAGGCATGAACTCTCGCTTACCAAGAGCGACCGCAAGCATACCCGCACCGGTTATATCGCCCGTAAGTTCATCGATCCTCTCACTTGTCAGAACCATGATGTGCGTGGCCCGTGCTGGCAGTATTACCGCCTCGGCGAGTTGTTGCTCGACCTTGCGGAATGCGCCTGCGAGAGCGGACATCTGGACGATGCCAAGGCTGCGGTGGATGATGTCCGCGCACGAGTCAACATGCCGGCGCTCCCCACAGGCCTAAGCAAAGACCAGATGAGGCTCCGCGTCCGTGCCGAGCGGCGTGTGGAACTCGCATGGGAGGAGAACCGCTATTTCGATCTCCGTCGCTGGTGCAAGCCGGACGGGGATATGTCTGCGACCTGCTCTCACCTGACAGGTATGCGCCCGATCCCTCAGGGAGACGGCACCTTCAAGTATGAGCGCTATGCCATTCAGGAGGCTCCTCGCGGCGGGTATGAGAACAGGGATCTGTTCCTCCCGTTACCCACCGAAGAGGCTGCCCGTCTGGAGACGGCTACAGGTGTTAGTTGGCAAAACCCTGGTTGGTAGGAGGCGACGAATATGAAAAGAATTTGCTTGATATTGTTTGCTCTCACTTTGCTGGCGGCCTCCGGTCCGGTTGTCCGTGCGCAGAGTGACGACGCTATAACATACATGGATTCTCCTCTGATGTTCGTTCCCGGCGTGGAAGCTACGGGAGCAACAGCATCCGTTGCCGGAGAAACGCTTCAGAAGTTCCCTGTGGCAGGGCTCCAGAACACGCTTCCTGGCCTGCTCTCCGGTTTGGCCACGGTAACCACCGAGTGGGAGCCGTCCAAGGTCGCATCTTCCGCAAATCTGACGGATACGGGAATGAGGCTGATAATGCGCGGTCTCCCCACCATGCACGGATTCCAGTATGTGCTGATAGTGGTGGACGGAATGATATGCCCCAGCTCCAACTGGATTTACATCTCGCCGAATGAGGTAGAGTCCATCACCGTAGTGAAGGATGCGGCCTCCGCGTCCATCTACGGTATCCAGGGAGCGAGCGGAGTGATCTGGATAACTACCAAGAGAGGATTCGAAGGGAAGATGCGAGTCGATGCCCGCATAGACCAGAGCGTGCAGCATATGACCCGCAGGCCCACCATGATCCATTCCTGGGAGTATGCAGAACTCCGCAACCAGGCGGCCGTGAACGATGGGTTCAGCCCTTATTCCCAGTTCTCCGAAGAATCGATAGAGAACTTCAGGGACGGTGCCGGAGAGTTGTATCCTGACAACGACTGGTACAAGATGTTCACTCGGAGCCTGACCTCCATGACCAGGACATCGGTGAACCTGTCCGGCGGCAATTCCAAAGTCAGGTACTTCACCGACCTGAATTATATGCATCAGCAGTCCCCGATCAAGTCTGCACACGATAAGTCGCGGAACTATGATCCTCAGGGGCACTACAACTGGTTCGGGATGCGCTCTAACGTGGATATGAATATCAATCCATGGCTGAGTGCGTGGCTGCGCCTGTCTGCCAACGTGGAGTTAGAGAAGCGCTCCCGCTATGCGAATTCAACCCTCTACAACCATCTCGTGACCATCCCTTCATCGGTTTACGGGCCGCTTACCCCGGCCATCGATGATCCGGAGGATCCCAGGTATGAATCCGGCAACCAGGTTATTTCCACCGACTCCGAAAGAAATCCTGTTTATGGCCTGATCAACCGTTCCGGCTATGGCAAGGACCTCTACACCACGGTGACGGCCCAGTCCGGTCTCCGGGCGAATCTTTCGGATTATGTGAAAGGCCTGGGAGTAGGGGTGGATTTCAACTATCAGACCTACACCAAGCGCGGCCTGAATACCTATCAGAACTTCGAGACCTGGATCCAGACATCTCCCGATGCGCTCAACTTTACCCAGTTGGGCTCGACAGAGAATACGCCTCTGGTATATGGCAGATCCTCAAGTTTCTACTATCACATGGATATCGGCGGGCAGATCAGCTACGACCGCGTTTTCGGGGATCTTACCGTGAATGCCAAGGCCTATTTGCTCTACCAGCGGAAGGAACTGGAAGCCACCTCCGGCAGCGCCGCCCTTCCTTACAAGAGGGAAACGGCAGGTGCCACCGCGTTGCTCAGTTATAAGGGCAAATACTTCTTGAAAGGCGATTTCGCCTACGCCGGAAGCGAGCAGTTCTCGCCGGAGCACAGATTCATTTCCACTCCGGGCGTGTCCGTTTCGTGGATAGCATCCGAGGAACCCTTCCTCAAGGGAGTGAACGCCCTGGATCATCTGAAACTGCGTGCATCTTACGGCATCACCGCCAACGACATCATCAGCTCCTCCCGCTTCCTCTATCTGGACTATGTCACATATTCCGGAGCGGAGGGCATGAGGGGCAATCCCAACCTGAGTGCAGAAAAGATCAAGGGCTTGAATGTAGGCTTCGATGCCAAGGTGCTCGGCAGCCTGTCGCTGTCTTTCGACTGGTTCAAGACAAGGTGCGACAACATGCTGATCTCCAGTGCGGAAAGCGTGCCTATATACCAGGGTGTTTCGCTGTCTTACTATCCTTATACCAATTCGGGCGTAATGGTGAACCACGGCTTCGATCTGTCCGGAACCTACAATCATGTATTCGCCAATGGCATAGATGCCTATATCGGAGGCAACTTCAGCCACGCGCACAATACCGTGATCAAGTCCGGAGAATCTGCTTACAGTGATGATTACGCATACAGGTACCGTCAGGAGGGTTATTCTCGCGGGCAGCTGTGGGGCTATAAGATAGACCGCAGCAACGGCAACGGTTATTTCAACTTCGAATCCGAAATCACCGCCAAGGGCCTGACCTACGCCTCCGGAACTCCCCGCGTGGGTGATCTCATCTACCAGGACCTCAACGGCGATAGCATAATCGACGAAAAGGACTACGCCCCTATCGGGCACACTCCTCACCCGGAATACTACTATGGCCTCTTCGGCGGGTTCAAGTTCAAGGGCTTCGAGTTCTCGTTCCTGTTCCAGGGGTCTGCGAAAGCATCGGCGATGCTGTCCGACACCGGAGTGTATGAAACCGGCTACGACGGCGTTTACACCTCATGGCACAAACAGGCCTGGACAGAGGAGAGATGGAATAACGGAGAAAAGATCAGTTATCCTGCGCTTTCGCTCACCAAGACCACCAACCATGCAGACAACGAGTTCTTCTTGCAGGATCTGAGTTTCATCCGGCTCAAGAATGTGGAATTAGCCTACACGCTGCCTTGGAAGGTCAGCGCCGACGGAGGCACCGTGCGGGTGTCGCTCAGCGGACAGAACCTGCTCACCTTCGACCGCATGAATCTGGACTTCCTCGACCCGGAATCCACGACATATCTGGCTTTCAAGCCTTTCAGAGTGTATAACCTTGGCGTAAGCCTGACATTTTAGGAGAGACGGCTATGAAAAAGACATTCTACATTATAGCTCTGATGCTGCTGGCATTCACCTCCTGCGCCAATCTGGATATAGAACCTGACGGACGCGTGAGCTACAAGGCTATTTTCAGCAAATACAAGCTGACGGTAAACTATCTGAACACCTGCCGGAAATACCTGATCGATCCGGGGTTCACATACAACAATACGCCTCTGGCTTCGTTCTGCGACGAAGCGCAGGATGCCGCCGACAATGAAAGCGGTGCGATCAAGGACTGGTATAGCGGGGTGGCTTCTTCCACTTCGTTCCCGCTTTGCTCTCAGACCGAATTCTGGACTCACTTCTACAACGGCATCTATTACTGCAACAACTTCCTGTCGATGATTAACGACCCGGAAATCTGCACTTTCGAATTTGAGCCTTTGGAAAAGACAGGCTGGATAGCGGAAGTCAAGGTTCTCAAGGCCTACTATCATCTCCAGCTGATGAAGCGTTACGGGCGCATCCCCATAATGAAGGAAGTTTATGAGATCCCTCACGATTTCTCGAAGGACAAACGTGCAAGCATGGAGGAGTGCGTGGATTACATCATCGCCACCTGCGATGAGGCACTGGCCACCGAAGACGGCAACGAATCCATCGGATTCAGATGGTATGTCTCTGCCAGCGAACTCAAGACGGTGATCTCCAGGGCTTTCGCCTGGGCGGTGAAATCTCAGGCAGCCCTTTACGCCGCCAGCCCTCTGTTCTACGAGAGCGACAGCAAATACACCTGGGATTATGCCGCGTCCATCTGCAAGGCGGCTCTCGACGAGTGTCTCGCACACGGATATGAGCTGTATAAGTCCAGCCCTGCCGCCACCGCGGCCCTGGGTCCGTATGATTATTACTTCATGACGCTCACAGGCACCTGGGACAAGGAAACCATTTTCGAGTCGGGCGAGGAATCCAAGGTCTGGATGTATGCCGGAATGCCCATTACGGCCGGTGCCAGCAAGGCAGGCCCGGGGCCCAGTCAGGAACTGGTGGATGCATATGAAACCACCAACGGGCAGCCTGTGCTCGACTTGAGCAAGCCTTATCTGGACAAGGATCATCTGCAGCCTAATTACAACACTGCAAACACTCTTTACAGCAAGACGAACCCCTATGCCAATAGGGATCCGCGCTTCTATGCGACGGTGTACTACAATGGCTGCAACCGCTATCTCACAGAGGCGGCGACCAAAGTATATACTTATGTGGGCGGAAACTGCGGCATCTCCAATGATGTCACTTCCAAACGTTTCACCCGCACCGGTTATTATCTGCGCAAGTTCAACAACCCCGGCTCTTCCTCCAACGGTGGAAATGATGGATATATGCCTGTCTTCCGCCTCGCGGAACTCTACCTGAACTTCGCCGAGGCTGCTGCCGAGGCGCAGGGGCCCGATGCCAAGATATCCTCGACGGTGGCGGGTTCCACGGCCATGAGCGCCAGGGATGCCGTGAATGCCATCAGAAATAGGGTTGACATGCCGGCAATCCCCACAGGCCTCTCCAAAGACGCCTTCATCCTCCGCTACCGCAACGAGAGGAGGGTGGAACTGGCCTTCGAAGAGCATCGTTTCTTCGATGTGCGCCGATGGAACATTCTTTCTGAGACGGATGCTGTCGTTACGGGCATGCGCATTACACACACCGGCGCCGTCGATACTTATGAACGCATCTCCTTCTCCCGCAGCAATGCTGACGACCGCTATCTGCTGTTCCCTCTGCCCCAGAGCGAGGCGAACAAGATGAAGCGGGCGACGGGGGATGAATGGCAAAATCCAGGATGGTGATTATGAAGAAGATATACATAATGATGATGCTTGCAGCCGCGCTTTTCTGCGGATGCAACAAAGCAGTCTCGGGGGATCCCGGGGAGATCTCCGATATCCGTTCGGAAGGGCTGGAATACGGAGTGAAGATAATCTTCACCGCCCCCGTGGATCACGAAGACTACTACTATACTCTCATTTCATATACCGATGCAGACGGTGTCAAGAAGAATAAACGCGTGTCGCGTTATGATGCTGATGCCAACGGAGTCACCGAAGCGGAAGTGATGGGCCTGTCCGAGATACAGGAGTATTCCTTCACTGCCAAGCCGTATTCCTTCGGCGGCGCCTCCGGGAACAGCCTTACCGTCGAGGGAACGCCTATCACACCGGATCAGGTGGGATATATCACGTTCAACATCAATACCGCGTCAACCAATACCACGATCAAGAAGACCGATGATTTCGAGTACCATATCGAAACTATAGGAATGGATCCCAACGTGCAGACCAACCCCCTGACCTCTCCGATCAAGGGGAACAAACTTACCTACTACTATAAGGCAAGTGCAATCGGCAACGGGCTACAGATCTTCTTCATTTGCTCCGGACAGGCGGTCACGACCTGGGCCAAGCAGTTGACCCCTTACATTTCGGAGGCCGCTGCCGACGCCACCGAATGGACCTACGTCGAAATCGACCTGAGCGAATATATCACCAAGTATGGATGGGGCAAGGCAGGAGATGCCATGCGCCTGGACTTCGGTAATGCCAGCGGCGCTACCATGGACATAAAGAAAATGATATTCAAAAAATAAACGATATGAAACGTCTTTATTTTTATGCCGCCTTTGCGGTTCTTTCAGTGGCTTTGACTGCTTGCTGCAATAAGGATTCCTTTGTAGGGGAGCGAGTCGATTCCCTCGGGGATGAGGCCTGGGCTTGCTCGGAGTGGATTTCCGCGGTGGATGCTCCTGTGATAGAAGGTCAAATCAAAGGTGATAAGAACAACCTTGCAGCAGACGGATCGAGCTGGTTCCTGGCTGGGTATAAAAACGACAAGCGCTTGAAGAAAGCTGTCTGGATGACCGCGGGCCTGGGTGTATATCAGTTGTATGTGAATGGCACCCTGATTGGCGAAGAGGCGCTTAAACCCGGCTTTACGCATAACGAAAAGACGAAGTATTCGTTCACTTACGACGTCAGCGATGCCGTGGTTACGGCGGCTGGTGCGGAGAATGTCTTTTCTGCCCAGGTGACACCGGGCTGGTGGGGAGACAAGATTGTCACACCCAACGGCCACGACGGCATGATAGGGCGTAAGTGCGCATTCCGTTCCGTGGTGGAACTTACATACACCGATGGCACGAAGCAGGTTTTCGGTACGGATACCGAGACCTGGAAGGCCGGAATAGCAGGGCCCGTCAAGCACGCCGCTATCTTCGACGGCGAGACTTATGACGCTCGTGAACATCCGGGCTTCAAAACGCCCGAGAAGCTTTCCACACCTGAAATCAACACGGAATTCCCCGGAACGATATTCCCCAGCGCCGGTGCAGAGGTTTATTATCGCTACGATAAGGCCTTGAAACCTGTGCTTGCCTACACCTGGAAAGATATAGAAGGCACTACCGAGAATGAATTCGGAAAAGTGGTGAAAATAAACGAATACTCATCGGGCGCCTCGATTACATTGAAACCAGGAGAAACCCTGGTGGTGGACTTCGGGCAGAACGCTGCCGCAGTGCCATGCTTTAAGTTCAAGGCAAAGAAAGGAACGGTGCTGACCTGCCTTACCGGAGAGATACTGAATGACGGCAACGGCGCCAGGAGCCGCGGCATGGATGGCCCCGAGGGGAGCGTACACCGCACCAATCTCCGCACTCCGGCCAATTGTTTCCGCGCAGAATATACTTTCAACGGAATCGGCTACGAGAAGTATCAGCCCCGCTGCACCTTCTTCGGCTATCGTTTTATCTCTGTCACCGCAACCGACGAGATCAAGTTCAAGAAAATAGCCTCCATCCCGGTAACTTCTATCGCCGAAGACCTCGAAACCGGCAAGATAGTCACCGGCAACGAGCTGATCAACAAACTGATATCCAATACCTATTGGGGCCAGCTTTCCAACTATCTTTCCGTGCCTACGGACTGCCCTCAGCGCAACGAGCGCCTGGGTTGGACCGCAGATACACAGGTATTCACAGAAACCGGCACTTTCTTCGCCAATACAGATGCCTTCTTCCACAAGTGGATGAGGGATATGCGCGATTCCCAGTCCGAGACTGGAGCTCTCCCCGGAGTTGCTCCGAAAGCCCAGTACGGCAACAATATGATGCGTTTCGGATGGGCCGATGCAGGAGTGATAGTGCCCTGGATAATCTGGAAGCAATTCGCCGACCAAAAGATTATCGACGAGAACTGGGAGATGATGGAGAAGTATGTCGCCCATGTGAATGAAACCAAATACGACCATCCTGCGGTCGCCGATGAAAACGGGGATTATGAGTGGGCGGACTGGCTGAGCTATGAGCCCCTCGAGAGTAACGGACGCGGGGCGTTCTACCGCGGACCGAAAGGCGAGTGGCTGCGTCGTCCGGAAGGAAAGGAATACTGGAGCTATCTCGGAGCTTGCTATTGGGCGATGGATGCAGGCATGATGAAGGATATGGCTGCCGCCACCGGTCGTGATGCCGCGAAATATGAGCAGATGGAGGCTGAGGCAAGGGATTATATCCGCGGCAGATTCATGAATCCCGACGGCACCTTCAAGCTTGAGATACTGAACACCATGCAGACTCCGGCTCTGTTCGCTCTCAGGAACGAGTTGGTGGAAGGTGAGGTCAAGGATGCCCTGTGCGCCAGACTCCGTGCCAACTTCTCAGAGCACGACGGTTGCCTGCAGACCGGATTCCTGGGCACCTCCATCCTCATGGAAACCCTTACAAAGAACGGCATGGTGGATATTGCATGGGATCTCCTCTTCCAGCGCAAGAACCCGAGCTGGCTCTATTCCGTGGACAATGGCGCAACCACCATCTGGGAGCGCTGGAACAGCTATACTCATGAAAACGGCATGGGCCCGAAGGGCATGAACAGCTTCAATCACTACGCCTACGGCTGCGTCTGCGAGTGGATCTGGGAAACTGCTGCCGGCATCTCGGCCGACAAGGCAGAACCCGGCTTCAAGCATATCATCATGAGCCCTGTGCCGGATAAGCGCCTGGGCAGCATTGATGCCGAGTACAAGTCCGCCGCAGGCACCATCAAGAGCTCCTGGAAGTACGACGGAGATGTCTGGACCTGGAAATTCACTATCCCCGAAGGTGCCACTGCGACAGTTACTCTCCCCGGCGAAAGCGAGAGCAAGGAGTATGAGGCCGGCAGCTATACAATCACCAAGTAAGCATGGACAGAAGGAATTTCATACGCACGATGGGCGCTGCTGCGGCAACTGCGGTAGTGGCGGAAAGTGGTCTGAATGCGACTCCCATCCTCAAGGATAAGAAAAAGAAAGAGGTTGAAAAGGGCCTGAAGGTCCGTTTCCTCGGCACCGGCGCCGCCGACTGGAAAGGCCCGGACAGCAGGGGAGAGTATCGCCGTCTTTCCAGCGTGCTGCTGGACGACAGGATACTGATAGATTTCACCCCCACCGACGAGGATATGCTCCCCGCCGGCTGCAAGCCTGAGTGCATCTTCTACACCCATTCTCACGCGGACCACTACAATCCTGAGGCACTGCTGAAACTTGGAGTGCCGAAGGCGTACCTCGGCAAGACCTGGCTGACAAAGGCTTGGAAAACCATGAGCGCTGCCGCAGAGAATACTGGCCTTCCCGTGCCGGAAATCCAGCCTCTGGGGATTGGAGAGACCATGGTGCTGGGAGATATCGCGATCACCGCACTTCCGGCGAACCACGCCATCGACGCCACCGAGCAGGCACTTATCTATCTTATAGAGAAGGGTCCGGTGCGTTTGATCTACGCCACCGACACGGGTGGAATAATGGGGGTGGCCGCGCGCATCTCAGGCATCGATCCGCACGTCAAGAACGGCACTCCCATCACCGCTCTCATCATGGAAGCGACGATGGGCATGGGGGATGAGGGAGATGAGGATTACCGCCTCTTCACCCACTCCAGCGTAAACACTGTGCACCGCACGGTGAAGATGTTGCTCCGGCGCAAGCGCTACCTCCCTCAGGAGGGGCAGTATGTGTATCTGACGCACCTTGCCCGCACCCTGCATCCCACCCAGGCAGAACTTGACGCCCAGCTGCCGTCACCGCTGAAGGCGGCCCACGACGGCCTGGAAGTGATATTCAAGGCATAACATATGAAACGTATCCTCTTCATCGCCCTGATTGCGCTTGCCGCTTGCAACCAGTTCAGTTTCCGTCAGGCGGAGTATGACCATCTGAAAACTGCTTTTGCAGAGCCTCCGCAGAGTGCGAAGCCAATGGTATGGTGGCACTGGATGAACGGCAACATCACCCCGGAAGGTCTGCGTAAGGACATCCTCTGGATGAACCGCGTGGGTATAGGCGGATTCCACGTGTTTGACGCCGGGCTGGACAGCCCCCAGATCGTGGAAAAGCGCCTGGGCTACATGAGTCCGGAGTGGAAGGATGCCTTCGCGGGAGCTATCGCTCTGGCGGATTCGCTGGGGTTGGAGGTGGCGGTGGCAAGTTCCCCCGGATGGAGCTCCACCGGCGGCCCCTGGGTGACTCCGGAGGATGCGATGAAGAAGTTGACCTGGCGCTTTCTGCGCGTGGAGGGAGGCAAGCGATTCGAAGGGCCGCTACCCGATCCTCTTACCGTGAGCAGCCGTTTCCAGAACGTGCCGCTTCCCCTCGAATACAATCACCATCAGGATGGGCCCATCCCCGAATGGTATTATGAGGATATTGCCGTGTATGCGGTGAAGCTTCCCGCATCCTACAGGAGTCTCTCCGACCTGGGCGCGAAAGTCAGTTCCAGCGGCGGCAGATTCTGCGTGGAGACACTCACGGACGGAGATTTGGATAATGCCGGGCTGCTGCCAGCAAGGCCTTGCGGCGATGCCTGGATACAATATGAATTCCCCGAGCTGCGGAGCTTTAAGGCCGTGACCGTGGTGAATGCGATAGCGCAGGGCGGGGGGCATGCGACGCCACCTGTCTGCCGGGATTCCCTGCAGATCAGCGACGACGGCATCCACTTCCGCACACTCTGCGGCATCACCGTGGGCGCCGCCCAGCAGCAGACCGAAATGATTCCTCACGCCGAGGCCCGCTTCTGGCGCCTCAAGCACAAGAATCCTGTGGAGATGCGGCACTATGGCATGCTGGTGAAGGCCGCGGATCCTGCCTCGGAGATAGGAGATTTCATCCTCCATACCAACGCCCCGGTCAATCATTATGAGGAAAAGGCCGGATTCGGATATCCCCGGGATCTCACGCTATATCCCAGCGCCGCCGATGCAGAACCCTGCGAGGTGCTGGATATCACCGCAAACTATATGGATGGAGTCCTTGCCTGGGACGCTCCGGAGGGGGATTGGATGATCTACCGCTTCGGCTGCTCGCTCACCGGGAAGAAGAATCACCCCTCATCTCCCGAAGCCACCGGACTGGAGGTGGATAAGCTGGATAAGGCGGCATTCTCCCGCTATCTACACCACTATCTGGACATGTATAAAGATGCCTCCGACGGATTGCTGGGGAAACGTGGCATACAGTATTTGCTGATAGACAGTTACGAGTCCGGCGCTCAGACCTGGACGGCTTCTCTGCCCGCTGAATTCAAGGCCCGCCGCGGCTATGACATGATGCCGTGGCTGCCTGCAACCGCAGGCGTGGTAATAGGCAGTGCTGAGGAAACCGAGCGCTTCCTCTGGGACTTCCGCCGCACCATAGGAGAACTATTTGCGGAAAACTACGACAATGCATCTGCCATTGTGCGGAACGACTATGGAATGGACGGCGTCTTCATCGAATCCCACGAGCACGGCAGGAACTGTCCGGCGGATGGTATTTCGATCAAAAAGACCGCGTCATATCCAATGGCAGCCATGTGGATACAGGGGAAGGGCGGTTCCGCCACGAGGATTCCCGAGGGCAAGGCGGACATTCTCGAATCCGCTTCCACCGCGCATATTTACGGGCAGAATCTGGTTGCCGCCGAATCACTTACTATCTCCGGCACCGACCGCCAGGCATATACCTACTATCCCGGAAATCTGAAACATGCCGCGAATTTGGAAATGGGCTCCGGAGTGAACCGTTTCGTCATTCATGAAAGCACGCATCAGCCTGTGGACGGGCTTCTGCCAGGCATGGGAATGGGCCCTTACGGGCAGTGGTTCCATCGCAACGAGACCTGGGCCGAAGAAGCCGGGCCGTGGATACAGTATCTTACCCGCAGTTGCGCCATGCTCCAGCAGGGGCGCTACGTGGCGGATTATCTCTATTACTATGGAGAAGACAGCAACGTGACTGCACAATTCAGTGGCCGAGAGGTAGACGCTCCTTTCGGGTGGCGCTTCGATTTCGCCGGGCCGGAGGTGCTGTTGAAAGAACTGAAAGTGCGCGGGCATAAGCTTGTGACTTCCAGCGGGATGGAATATTCCGCCCTATATGTGGGAGGCGAGGGTCTGCCGATGTCGGAAGAGATCCGCGCCTGCCTGGACAAGTTCCGCCGAGCCGGAGTCAAAGTGATAGAGAATGAGCCCCTGGATAAGGTGGTCGAAGGCATCGAGCCGGAACTGATTCTTTCGGACAGCGAAGGGATGCAGTATCTGCACAGGACCGCTCCATCCGCAGAAATCTACTGGCTGAATAATCAGCAGAACGATGCACGCTCAGTCAAGGCATCCTTCCGTATCATTGGTAGGAAGCCAATGCTCTGGGATCCCGTCACCGGAAAGATCCGCCCCGTTTCCTATTCCTTCAAGGACGGCCGGACGGTTATTCCTCTCGAATTCGAAGGAGACGAGGCTTATTTCGTGGTGTTCGGAGAGAAGACGAAGGTGGATAGCTTCGAGTTGACCGAGAAAGAGTTGAGCCAAAGGGTAGAGTTCGGAGGGCCGTGGAATGTAGAGTTCCAGAAGGGCCGCGGCGCCCCTGCGTCAATGGAGTTCCCGGAACTCTGCTCGTGGACGGATTGCCCCATCGAAGGAGTGAAGTATTTCTCCGGAACCGCAGTTTATCGCAAGTCATTTGAATTCCATCCCGAAGAAGGAACCGATGTGCTGGACCTCGGCAACGTGGGATGCATCGCCCGTGTGTTTATCAAGGGAAAGGACGCAGGGCTGGCTTGGAAGGCACCCTACAAACTGGATGTGACGGGAAT
>JAGCUK010000066.1 GCA_017962925.1 Bacteroidales bacterium | reverse complement strand
TGCAGCGAACGCCAAGGCCCGGGCCGGGGAAAGGCTGACGGAAGACCATATTGTCCGGCAGTCCGAGTTCCTTGCCGACTACGCGCACTTCATCCTTGAAGAGGAGCTTGATGGGCTCCACCAGTTCGAACTTCAGATCTTCGGGCAGGCCTCCCACATTGTGGTGGCTCTTGACCGGGCCGGACTCGATAATATCCGGATAGATGGTTCCCTGCGCCAGGAAACTGATGCCTTCCAGCTTGCGGGCTTCTTCTTCGAACACGCGGATGAACTCGGCGCCGATGATCTTGCGCTTCTGCTCGGGATCCGCAACGCCGGCCAGGTTGTCGAGGAAACGGTCCACCGCATCCACATAGATAAGATTGGCATCCAACTCATCGCGGAATACCTTGACCACCTGTTCGGGCTCTCCCTTACGCAGCAGGCCGTGGTTGACGTGCACCGACACCAGCTGCTTGCCGACAGCCTTGATCAGCAGGGCGGCGACAACCGATGAATCCACGCCTCCGGAGAGTGCCAGCAGCACTTTTTTGTCCCCGATCTGGGCGCGAAGTTCCTGAATCTGTTCATCAATGAATTTTTTGGCCAGGGCGGGAGTGGTGATGCGCTTCATTTCGGCCGGACGTACGTTTCCTGTAGGCATATCGATTTGTATTATGGTTCTACAAAGTTAATGTATTTGATAAAATATAAAACACTATCTTTGCAAAAACCATCATCCATGAACAGCATCGGAAATATCATCTGGCTTATCCTTGGCGGCTTGTTGACGGCAATCCTTTACTGGTTGGGCGGCCTGCTGCTGTGCATTACCATAGTCGGTATCCCGTTTGGGGTTCAACTTTTCAAGATCGGGGCCTATGCGCTTTGGCCCTTCGGCCACGAAATGGTGAACAAGCCCAATGAGCCCGGGTGCGTCAGTATCGTGATGAATTTGATCTGGGTGCTTTGCGGCTGGTGGGAGGTGGCACTTCTGCATCTGGCTTTCGGCATCATCTTCTGCATTACCATCGTCGGCATCCCCTGGGGCCTCCAGCATTTCAAGATGGCCATCGGCTCCATCTTCCCGTTCGGCAAGGAAATCAAGTAAATATTTTCGCTTTTTCGCGCAAGATTTACCAATCTGCGGATTATTCATACGTAAACAGCAATGAAACGTATGAAAAAGATCAGCATTTTCCTTATGATAGCGGCACTTGCCGCAGTGTCTTGCTCTAAAGGCGAATATATGTCTTATGATGGCTACTGGGATGGCATGATTTGCGGCGAGCCTGAAGATGGCACGCAGCCAGCCGGCGACAATTTCGACGAAATCAAAGAGAACGGCTTTGTCGCCACAGCCACCCAGCCGACCTCTACCTTCTCGGTAGATGCAGACGGTGCCACCTATGCGTATATGCGCAGGTGCATCAAAGGCAGAAAACAAATTCCCCCCAAGAACTCAGTACGCATAGAGGAATACCTTAACTACTTCACCTTCGATTATCCGGATCCCACCGGCAGCGAGACCCTCGCTATCAACGCCGAACTCGGAGAGTGCCCATGGAATACAGAGCATAAGCTCCTCCGCCTTGGCCTGAAAGGCAAGAGCCTGCAGGACAGCGAGATTCCGGAAGCCAACTATATCCTCCTGATCGATGTCTCCGGCTCCATGCAGGGGGAGGACCGCCTCGACCTTGTAAAGACCGGCCTCACCACTATGGTAGATTATATGAAACCCACCGACCGCATCGCTATCATCACCTACTCCGGCTCTGTTCAGAAGCTGCTGGAATCTACCCTGGTGAAGGATGCCGCCGCGATCAAGAAGGCCATAAAGGGCCTGAGCGCTAGCGGATCCACTGCCGGTGGCGCTGCGATGAAGATGGCCTACGAGGAAGCGGTGGAGCACTATGTGAAGGGTGGCAACAACCGCATCATTATGTGCACCGATGGCGACTTCAACGTGGGTGTCAGTTCTACCTCGGCTCTGGTGGAGATGGTGGAGAGCTACCTGAACAAGGGCATCTACCTGAGCATCATGGGCTTCGGCGCCGGCAACTTCCAGGATGCCCGCATGGAGGATCTCTCCAACCACGGAAACGGCACCTATACCTATGTGGACAGCGAGGAGGAGATGATGAAAGTGTTCGTGACCGAGCGCAGCCATTTCTATTCGGTCGCCAACGATACCAAGTGTCAGATAACCTTCGACTCCACCGCCGTTAAAAGCTATCGCCTGATAGGCTACGAGAACCGGGTGATGAATAATGAGGATTTCGCGAATGACAAGAAGGATGCAGGCGAGATAGGTGCCGGGCAGACGGTGACCGCGCTCTACGAGATAGTGCCGGGCAGCAACTTTACTGCCAGCGCCAACGCCCTGCGCTTCGACGTTCGCTACAAGAAGGCCCTGGGCGAGAGCAGCCGTTCGCTTTCCTTGAATGTGGCGGTGCCCGCGATGGACGCTTCCGGCCAGTTCGCTGCCCCCGCATCCGAGAACATGCTCTTTGCATCCGGCGTGGCCGCCCTCGGGCTCTGCTTCAGGGACTCCGAATACAAGGGGAATGCCACCGTCGGAATGGCCAAGGAGCTGGTGGACAGCGGCCGCAGCTTCGACCCGGGCAATTTCCGCAAGCAGCTTTCCGGGCTGATCGATATAGTGCTCAAACGATAGCAGAATACTGAAATAAGTCTTATCTTTGTTGAAACAACTAAAGATAACATTATGATAATCGGAATCTGTTCAGACCACGCAGGCGTGGATTACAAAGCCAAATTGATATCGTACTTACTGGGTAAAGGGCACGAGGTGGTGAACTTCGGCACCGACAGCACCGAGAGTTGCGACTATCCAGACTTTGCACACCCCCTGGCGTCGTCGGTAGAAAAAGGCGAATGCGACCTTGGCATAGCCATTTGCGGCACCGGCAACGGCATGGCCATTACCCTGAATCATCATAAGGGGATACGCGCTGGTCTTGCATGGAACACTGCCGTTGGAGCGCTTGTGAAGGAACATAACAATGCCAATGTGCTGGTGCTGCCCGCACGCTTCATCTCCTATCGGATGGCGGTAAGTATAGTGCGCACCTGGCTCACGACCCCCTTCGCGGGAGGACGCCACCAGCGCCGCATCGACAAGATTCCCGTATAATTGTAACATGATGAAACGCAGTACGATACTTTCCGTTCTATTGGGTTGTGCGCTCCTGGCAGGGTGCTCGAAGATGGACATATCACCTGAGGAGATAAATCCCGGTGACAAGTTCCAGGACTTCACTGCCATCGTGACAGTTCACAAGTCGCCCACGGACACGGTTTACTTCCAGGTGGATGATACCACCCGGCTGTATCCCTATAACTTCCAGAGCACCTACAAGGGGATGGAGCGTATCGTATGCGGAATCACCGTTTTTGCTTCCAAGGTGCCTGGTTATGGTTATTTCACCGAGGTGCAGTGGTACGACCAACTGGACAAGGGCACATTCGCCAATGCAAAACCCTCCGGCGCCAACGACGGACTGGATATCATCTCAGACTGGATGACTTCCTGCGAGGATGGTTTCCTCACTCTGCACTACAGCACCTGGTGGGGGAGCGGCTCCGTGCCGCACACCTTCACGCTGGTGTCGGGGCAGAATCCTTCCGACCCGTATGAGGTGCTGCTGGTGCAGAATGCCAATGGCGACGTGAAAGGGGAAATAGCAGATTCGATAGTTTACTTTGATATAAACTCCCTCCCGGATACGGGGGATTCATATAAAACGCTGACACTTAAGTGGACGGATAGTGGAGATAAGATTGCTGAAAAGGAGTTCCGTTTCAAGACAAGAAAGCCTTAGCGAAGCGGAACTGTTGAGGCTGGTCCGTAGCGGGGATTCCTCCGGGATGCGAGCTCTGTACGAGCGCTACGTAGGGTATCTGACTGCGGTCTGCTCCCGCTATGTGCCGGACAGGGCGGCGGTAAAGGACATTCTTCAGGAGGTGTTCGTGAAGGTGTTCGGCAAGATAGAGGATTTCGAGTTCCGGGGAGAGGGAAGCCTGAAGGCGTGGATGCACCGGATAGTGGTGAACGATTCGCTGAAGTTCCTGCGGGATAACGGGCGGATGAAGTATGTGGATGATCTTCCGGATGTGGAGGATGAGCCGATGGAGGGCCTGCCGGATGTGCCGGTGGCAGTTGTAGCGGAGATGATCAAGGCGTTGCCGGATGGCTACAGGACGGTGTTCAACCTTTTCGTTTTCGAGAAGAAGAGTCACCGGGAGATCGCGGAGTTGCTTGGAATTAAAGAGGACTCGTCGGCGTCGCAGTTTTTTCGGGCGCGGGCGATGTTGGCAAAGAATATAAAGAGGTACGTTAAAGAGAATGAGTAGCAAGAAGGATTGGACAGAGGGACTGCCGGAGCTTTTCGAGGGCTATACGGAGCCTGAGCCAGCTGGGTTGTGGAGCGCGGTTCGTGCCGGCGTTGGTGCCGGGCGGCGGCGTGTTGCGGCCTGGTGGTATGGTGGCGCGTTGCTCGCCGCCGCCGCTGTCGTAGCCCTTGTCATTCTCGTCCGTCCTGCCGCCGATCCATCGGTTGTCAATGTTGGCGCTGGGGAGTTGGTGGCTCAAAGTGTTGAGCCAGAGGCCGCTGAAACGGCGCCTGAGGTGGCTGAGGAGGGCATAGGGTCTGAAACTCATGCCACCCTCGGCATTGTAAGAGGGGGGACCATGAGCGAAGCGAATG
>JAGCUK010000065.1 GCA_017962925.1 Bacteroidales bacterium | reverse complement strand
TGGAAGTTCTCCGACGACGTGCACCCGCTCCGTTCCACCGGCAACAACTGCTACGACTGCGACTGGTACATGGTCCGTATCGCGGAGACTTATCTGCTCCGTGCCGAGGCATACCTCGCGAAGGGCGACAAGACCAACGCAAGGAACGACATCAAGGTCCTCCGCGACCGTGCAGGTGCAGCCACTCCGGATGCATCCAAGATCGACATCGACTACATCATGGACGAGCGTATCCGCGAACTCTTCGGTGAAGAGCAGCGCTGGATCACCCTCAACCGTCTGACCTGCGACCCGAAGGCTACCTACGTGACCTCCAAGTATCCTACCCAGAACACCACCACCGATAACTACATGTATCAGCGTGTTCACAAGTATGGATTCGGTTTCGAAGGTGCTCCCGGTGCACGTGAAGCCTACACCGACAAGATGGGCAAGACGCGTCACTACAGCAACTTCAAGCCTCACAACTATGTATTCCCGATCCCTACCCAGATTATCGAATCTAACCAGGATAGAGAGATCCCTCAGAACGATGGATATTAATAGTTGATCTGCTTTAGCGAAGGCCGGCTCCTCGCGTTGGAGCCGGCCTTTTATATAAAAATTGCCCGGAATTATCTTCTTTGGTAGGAAAGTTAATCCGGCACCTGAACTTGAACAAAAATTTAAACTATGTTTGGATTCATGTCTTAAGCATGATATGAAAACTTCAACCCTATATGATGTTTCTGCCCTCTGGAAACAAGAAAAAAAGCATTTCGTCAAACCTGCCAGTTACACAACTTATGTAAATCACCTGGATCGGCACATACTGCCCGAATTCGGGGATAAAAGCGTCATAAGCGAGTGGGAAGTCCAGCATTTCGTGCTGAATAAACTGGAGTCGGGGCTTTCGCTCTCGACAATGAGGGATGTCATAGTTGTTTTCAGGATGCTGATGCGTTATGGGGCGCGCATAGGCGCATGGGAACCTCAGGAATGGCGGATACAATATCCCACGGCTATGAAAAAACGCCGGGAGGTGCATGTCCTGAGCAGGCAAGATCACCTGAAACTCATGCAATACACTTTCAACCACCCAAGCGGCAAGAATATTGGAATCTTTATTTGCCTTACCACTGGGCTAAGGATAGGCGAAGTATGCGCTTTGCGCTGGAAAGACTTTGATTTCAAGGCGAAAGTGCTGCATATCGACAAAACCCTGCAGCGGGTATACTTCGGCAAAGTGAAGGGCGCTCACACTAAAGTGATGATGGGTGCCCCAAAAACTCAGAATTCAGTAAGGGTCATTCCCCTAGGCTCTATCCAGACAGAACTCCTTGCACCCCTCATCAAGACAGAAAAATCCCGCCATTTCGTGCTTACAGACTCAGACCATCCGCTGGAACCCAGAGCATACCGCGATTACTTCAAAACTCTTCTGAAAAAACTCGGAATGCCCCCCATGCGTTTCCATGCCCTACGCCACAGCTTTGCCACCAGGTGCATAGAATGTGGCTGCGACTATAAAACAGTAAGCGTCCTGCTGGGTCATTCAAACATCAGCACGACGCTCAACCTGTATGTTCATCCAAACATGGAACAAAAGATCCAATGTGTGGAGAAAGTGACTGATTATCTGCGGAATACAACTATATAACGTTCAGAGTCAGCCCCTGAAGATCCTCATCCGCAGAAGATGAACCAACGAGTATGGTAAACTCGCCGGGCTCGACCTCCCATTTTTCGGCAGCACCCCAGCACTCCAGCATCGCCGGAGTAATCTCGAATGTGAGCTGCTTGCTTTCGCCAGGCTCCAAGAAAACCTTCTGCACGGCTTTGAGTTCCTTTACCGGACGAGTCACGGAGCCATATTCATCGCGGATATAAAGCTGCACGGCCTCTGCACCGGCAACCTTGCCGCTATTGCGCAGAGTAACAGTCAGCTCCGCACAATCATCCGCACGCATCTCGCTCTTGTTCAGAGTGGGATTGAGATACTCGAAAGTAGTATAACTCAGGCCATATCCGAAGGGATAGAGAGGAGCGGATACTGCCAGCGCAAACTGGCGGGAATACTGGGAGTGCTTGTGATTATATACGCACTGAATCTGACCCGCATTGCGAGGCATAGTGACGGGAAGCTTTCCCGAAGGATTCACCAGCCCGAAAAGAACCTCCGCAATAGCCTGACCACCCATCTGACCGGGCTCCCAGGCATTTATAATGGCATTCACAGAAGGACTCTCCGCAGCCCAAACCACACCCAGAGCACGCCCGCTCATAAGAATCAGAACGGTAGGACGACCCGACGCCGCAACTGCCTCAAGCAACTCCTGCTGACGCCCCGGGAAATCCAGATTATCCCTATCGCAATTCTCGCCGCTGGTACGCCCGAAAGCCGAATAACGCTGGGTATTGTCTCCAAGAACGAGGATGTTCACATCTGCCTGGCGTGCCTTGGCCGCAGCCTGCCGGATGCCGGCATCATCCACGGCGGTCACCCTTCCGCGGAAACACATCGTATCGATCCTCGCCCCCGGGCAAACCGCCTTCAGGCCCTCGAATACGGTAATCACGTCATCATCATCCTGCGGCACCACCCAGTCCCCCAGAATCGTCTGGCTGTCGCAGTTCGGTCCGCACAGGAAAATCTTTTTCTGATTAAGAGGTAAAAGGCCATCATTTTTAAGCAGGACAATGCCCTCGCGAGCGGCTTCTAGCGAAGTTTGCCGATGTTCAGGAATAGCAGCAAACCCGCGCTCCGTCGGAAGCTCCGGAATCGGATCCTCGAAAAGCCCCAACTCGAACTTCGCCCTCAAAATCTTCCCCGCCGCCTCATCAATCCTCCTCTCCGGAATCCTCCCACTACGCACCCCATCCAACACCGACTCAAAATAATGCGGCCCCTGCATATGCATATCGATACCGGCTTCGACAGAGACCTTGAAAGCCTCATCCTCACTCGGCACCCAGTGATGCATACTATGCAGACGCTCGATATCCATCCAGTCACTCACGATGAACCCGTCGAACCCGAGCTCATCGCGTAGCAAATCATTGATCAGCCAACTGTTACCATGGCAGGGAATGCCGTTGATCTCGTTATGAGCGGTCATCACCGTGGCAACGTGCGCCTCCTCCACCGCCACCTTAAAAGGCGGAAGATGCAGTTCGCGCAATTTGCGCTCGCTGATATCCATGGGAGATGCATTCAGACCGCCGAAAGGCTCGCCGCCGGCAATCAGGTGCTTGGCGCAAGCCATCACCTTCCCCTCGGAATAATTGCGATCCCGGCCCTGAAGGCCCCAGATCATATATTTCCCCAGCTGAGAGACCAGCCAGGGATCCTCGCCGAAAGTCTCTCCCATACGCCCCCAGCGCGCATCGCGAGCAACGTCTAGATTAGGCGAGAAAGTCCATACCATGGCGGTCTTGCGCATCTCTATCGCGGTCTGAGCGCCAATCTCCTCCATAATCTCCGGACGGAAAGTGGACGCCAGATTTATATTGCTGGGATACACGGTGCAACCGGCACGCAGGCCGTTGCCGTGAATGGCATCTATACCGAAAAGCAGAGGAATAGCCAGGCGCGATTCGCTGGCGAGCAACTGCAGCTGATGAGCCTCCTCGCCGGTGAGAACGTGCATGAACGAACCCACCTTGCCCTCGCGGACGCGATCCGCCATATCCGGATCCCCCAGATTCTCATCGGACGCATCGATATTCTTGTAGGGCGAGCCCTGATCCGGCGGAACGTAGCAGGGGCCAACGTACTGGCACATCTGGCCAATTTTTTCTTCCAGGGTCATCTCCTTCAGGAGGAGCTTCACCCTCTTCTCTACGGGAAGGGACGCATCGTGCCAGTCGCCTCCGGAACAGGACGCGGCAAGCACGACAAAAGCGGCAAGTAAATATCTTTTCATCAGAGTTGGATTCTCAGTTTGCAAGTCTCGTCGATGCCGACCTTTCCGGCACTGACCTTAAGTGTGTTGTTTTCCCAGGTCCATTCCTTCACCTTCGTGCCGTTCACCAGAACCTTTTTGGGCTTGGAGGTGCAGCGCACCTCGAAAGAGTAGTTGCGTGCCGTGGGCATGCCCTTGTAGCTGCCCTGAACGGGATTGACGGTGATATCCGCAGTCTTTCCCTCCTGCTTGCACTCGAACAAAGTGGAGGAAATGGCGCCGTTCTCGTAGTCATAGCTCTCGCCGTCATCCTCATACATTGTGAAGTTGGTGTCGCCGTGAGGATAGACCTTGATTATGAAGTCGGTCTGAGGCTTGGAGCCGATGAATTCCACATCCGGCATGGTGGGAACGATGGCTCCGTTGCGCACGAAGAACTGCCCTGCACGATTGTAGGGAAGCTCACGGGTGACAACCTCTCCCTTACTGTTCACAAGCTCATCCGTCCAGACGTTGATCCACTCGCCGGCAGGGAGGTAAATGTCGTTGCTATAAGCACTTACGCAGTACTGATGGCCGAACATATACTGCAGGGCCATATCGTCGCAGTTGCGGTCGTCGGGGAATTCCAGCGGCATGGAACGCACCATTGGCATTCCGGTGAGCGCACCTTCCAGAGCGTTGGAATAGATATAGGGAATGAACTGATAGCGGAGCTTGACGTAGAACTTATACATCTCCTTTTCTACTCCGGAATAGTAGAACGGCTGCATCATGCTGAACCAGCTGTTCACCTGAACCCAGGGGAGGAAGATGCCGAAATGGAGACCCTGCATTTCCTGCTCGCGCGGAACGCTCATCACGTCGCAGCTGAGGTTCATGAAACCACTCATGCCGAGGTTGTGCTGGTCGTAGAGGGCGATGAGGCCGCCGCCGTTGTCGCCGCTGTTGGCGGCAGTCCAGTGCTGGGTGCCTGCCCATCCGCCGCAGTAATGATGCCAGCTGCGTTTGCCGGTATGCTTGCGCGTCATGGATGCCACCTGCTTTACGAGCAGGACCTGATTAAGATTATGCATCTCCTTGTCTGTCAGGCCGTTATGATATTTCCAGGTGGGATGCTCGTCGATGGTGCGGGCAGGATCCAGTTTGAATCCGTCCACTCCCATATCCATGAAGTTGGTCAAATGGTCCGGCCAGTGTTCCAGCCCGGACTGTGCACGCCCTTCGCGCTCGGCGATCAGGTCTTCTTCTATGATGCTGTGGTCATATTCCTCGCATAGCCAGAGGCCCAGATGGATGCCCATGCTGTTGAGTTTTCCCACGAACAGGCGGGGATAGAACTTCTTGGGCATCTTGTCCTGCAGCCAGTAGGGCTCGGGAGAGAACTTGTCGTAATTCCACCTCTTTTGGGTGGAGAAATCGTATCGTTTCTCCATCCACTGAGGCTCCAGCCAGAAGAGGTCCACGGGCACTCCCATCTGCCGGAAATTCGCGGCATCGCTGAGGATCGCCCACTGATCTTCCCTCATGTTGGGGCCGAACGCGAAACCGTAGGCCCACTTAGGGAGAACGTAGGTGCGTCCGGTAATCTGGGTGTAGAGATCCAGGATGGAGGGCATATCCGTGCCGAGCATCAGGTAGAAGTCCGCCACATCGGCGGTGTTGTAGATATTGAAGCGTTCAGGATCGGTGTAGCCCACGTCGAAATGGCATTTGCGGGTGGTGTTGTTGAAGATTCCCCATCCGCGGGAGCTCATCATGAAGGGCATGGGAATCTCCGTGTGCTGGTAGGCTGTCCACATGCGGAGCATCTCCCCACGGTGCTGGATATGCTCGCGGGAGGTGCTGCCGCCGCCGTAGAAGCGCTCTCCATCCTCCATGCTTATGGAGATGATGCTGGCTTGAGCGGGAATCCCGGCTTCGGCGGTGTCGCGCTTGTTCTTGCTGTTGTTATCGTCGCCGATGATGCCATCGTTCTTTGCTACCACTAGGCCGCCGAACTTGTCTATCACGGCCTCTGCCAGAGCTCTGACCTCGGGGCTGCCCGGCCTGCGGAAGAGAATGTCCCGCACCACAACGCGCCCTGTGGCGTCCTTGAGGGTGACGGCGCCATTCGCCTTGGCGATGCAGAGGGTGGCCTTTGGAGTAGAGAAGATATAGGTCTCGTTCAAGCCGGCGGGCTGCCCGGCATCGAATTCATAGTTGGTTTCCACCTCCGGCCAGTCGGTCCGGACCACTCCGTAGCGGTTCAGAAGTGCCTCGGGGAAGGTTTTAGTGGGAGAAATCTGTACGCGGAAGATGCTTTCGGAAATGACTTCCACGTTCAGGCTCAGCCCGTTATCGAGTTTTACGCTGCGGGGAGTCCCGGCGAGTGCCGATATGGCGGCAGCGGCCGAAACAAGTATCAACAAGAATCTCTTTATCATTGCGTTCTAGGTTATTCTGCGGGTTTAATGTCTGTGCCCCCGGAGTTGCGGATTACATTCAGCAGCCGGCGTTTGTTCACCTTTACTTTTCCAATCATGAACTGGGGCAGATTATATGAGTAGATCAGTTTCTTGTAATAGTTTACTGGATCCTTCTGCGGGAGCAGGAAGGGCTTGGAAGCCTGGCCGTTTTCATCTATGTGACCGATGTACAGCCTGGTGTAGAGGCCGTCGTCCCGGCGGGAACTGAACACCATCCAGCGACTGTTGCTGCTCCAGGTGTGGAAACTGTCCACGCTGTCGGAATTGATGCCTTCGAGCGGCCCTGCTTCGCCGGTGGTGAGGTCCAGGAGCCACAGATCTGCATCCTGATGCCAGATGGGGAAGTTGCCATATTCCTGAAGGGTGAAGCACAGATACTTTCCGTCCGGAGAGACCCGGGGGAAGGATGCGCTCTTTCCCATCGCGGGAGCATCGAAAACGGTCTCCAGGGCATCCCCGAAGGTCCTGGTGGAAGCATCGAAAGCGATGCGCATGATGGCGTATTTGGCCTGATCATATTTCCTGGGCATGGGTGATACTGCGGCGGCGCTGCAGAAATACAGCCATTTTCCGTCCGGAGAGAAGGAAGGGAAGGTCTCGAAATAATCTGCAGACTTGGTAAGCGGCGACCATAGCACCTCATGCCTTGCAGCATCGTACACCACCACATCTGAAGCCTCGTCATAGACCTCTATGCGGTTGGGACCCCCGGAGTGGAAGACCTGCATCGTCTTATTGACGGAGAATGCTACCATATCCTCATCAGGATGCCAGAAGGGATACACCAAGGCGCTGATGGTGGAATCGGTCTTGGTATTTAGCTTTTCGAGTATCTCGCCGTTAGCGAGGATGGTTCCGCCGAACGCGGCACGCACGTGGAATACGAACTTGTCGGGATCCCCCCACGAAGGAGTGTGGCAGTTCATGCAATCACCACCGGTGAGGGTATTCTCCATTATAGCGCTCTGGCGGTAGGATGCCAGTTCCCTCTGATATATGCCCATCTGCTGCCATCCCTGATATCCCGGAGGGATCAATCTGTAGGAAAGGTACGGGTCGATGGCATCATGACTTACGTGGATATCGAAGGGTTCATACACCTGCCATTTTCCATCCTTCTTGACTTGCACGCTGATAGAGATGGTGTCGGCGGTGAGCAGTTTCTTCCACTGACGCCGCCCGAAAACCGCAAGCCCGTTGCGAGTGCGCACTTTCTTCCCGTTTGCGAAGACGCGGGAAGGCTCTACCCCGAGATACTTAAAATCCAGAGGGGCGATCGCCGTGGGGATGGTGACCCCGGCGTAATCAGGATCTATGGAGGGCTGCCCTTCTATCCGGGGCAGATCTGCAGGGTTTTGGCTGCATGCTCCGAAAATCAGAAGTATAAATAGTGCTATTATTGTCTTTTTCATATCTGAACTGCTGTCAGGTAATACCAGAATGTGCCGCGGAAGCGGGCCGGGGCCTTGCCTCCGTTCTGTATCGAGGCTTGTTTGAATGCTTCGAAACGGCGGATGGTTTCATGTGTCACTCCGTGCTCCAGGCACCAGACTTCGTCGAGTGCATTGATGTTCCCTACGTTGCGCAGATACTCGCTCTGGAAAAGCACAGCCTCTTGCACCGTCGGAGGCAGTTCCTGAAGGGCCGGGCTTCCGTAGAAACGGTTCACTATCTGGCAGACGCTGTTCATATCCTTCGCCAGCATCAGGAAACTCAGGGCATACTGCATGGCCTGCTTATCGGCAGGATTGCACTCCAGTATGCTATATAGCTCGGTCATCGGGTCCCCATACATAGCAAACCCTTTTTCCGGGAAGCTCTTGCGTCTAGATGAGAGGAATTCATCTGCTTCGACTGCCTCCTCGTTCCAGAGGAAACGCCGCTGCTGCTTCGCCCACTTGCGGTAGTGCGGCGCCTTTTCCAGCATGGTAAGGTATCTATCTGCAACACCGTCGGCTCCACGTAGGATATCGATGACAGCGTTCATTTTCAGCATAGCAGGGCACAGGCCGTTCAAGGATAAAAGCAGATTGAAGGAGTCATCCTGCGCGGCGGCGAAATTGCCCATGGCGAACATCAGATGGGCTTGGGTTACATCCACTCCGCGTTCTTTGTGTGTAATAATCAGGGACATCGGGCCTCTCTGATCGTATTTGAACAGATCGTCGCAGAGCTTTCCCTGATACGAAAGTGCCAGATTGAGGTAATTGGCCGTCAGCGGGAGCCATTCATGCTTTTTACAGCTCTGGATCAGACCGTCCCAATCCTCGTTCACGGTGTAGTATTCATATTCATATAGAGTCGCTACCTGCTTCTGGTAGAACTTGTTGACTATGCCTATGCTGATCGGCGCCGCTGCAATCAGCAGCACACAATTTAGCAGCAGGAGGCGTGATTCTTTCAGGCGGACCAAATCTACGACTCCTACAATAATCGCCACTACGGGAAGCGCGATCCACGGTGCCCAGTGCACGAAAGGCATGGTGGCATCCAGATCGTAGAAAAGGGCAGGGGTAAGCGCTGCTTTCATTGTCGGCACCCATGCAAAACCGTAAGCGGCCAGGGCGCAGGCAAATGCAACTACTAGATTCAGCGCGGAGGCGAATCTCCCCTTGAAACAATCGCTGATGAAGGCAGTGGCTGCGAAAACTATTGCAGCCGGTCCGGCGGCAAAATAAAGGATAACGGTAATGAGCGCACCCCATCCCGTCTTGCAGGATTTGATGTTTCTATACACCGCCAGGGCGGTGATGCACATTATCCAGGAGATAAGCACGTCGAAGTGCATGGCATTGTCGCACAGGCACGCTCCCATCAGCAAAGCAGGGGCTATGCACAGGAGCGCGAGATTCCAGTCGGAGGAGGAGCGGCGGAACGCCAGCCATGTAATGAATGCAGATAAAACAAGCAATAATGCCGTGAGGGCGCACGCGAGCGCCGGGCTCCAGAAGAACTGAACTATGAAACGGGCGATAAGGGTAGAAAGCCCGCCTACTTTGAACAGCACTCCGGCAATGTATGCTTTGTCGAAAAGGAACAGTTGCTGCTGTTCCCGGTTAGCGAATATATAGGGCAAGCCGGTAATCATCTATCAATAGGTTCGCAGGTGCCAAGAAAGTAGCTGTATTGTTTAGTGCCGTTGGCTATGATTTTGTCTCGATATTCCTTTTTCTCCTGCTTATTCAGGTATTTTCCGCCCGTTATGTGGTCCAGATAAATAGGACGATTGTAGAAGGCGGATAACATGTTGTCCTTTATGAATATATACCTGACGGTATCGGAACGTTTCTTTCCGTGGATATCCGTGCCGGTAGCTTTGCATTGCAGCACGCAGAGGCTATCACAATCGTAAATGGGTTCCAGGCCGGTGATTTCAGGGGCATCCACTGTTTCCATATATTCAGCCATGGCGGCCTCGAGCCTTTGCGGGAAAACTTTGACGGCTTCTTTGTACAGACCACCCTTCTTAGAGGAGCAGGAGCAAAGAGCCAGCAAGAGAGCAATAACAATACAGAGTCTTTTCATATATGCAAATATAATACATATAAGGATATAAAAAAAGACCGGCACCTTTCGGCGCCGGTCCATCATGAGAATCAACTATTAATATCCATCGTTCTGAGGGATCTCTCTATCCTGGTTAGATTCGATAATCTGGGTAGGGATCGGGAATACATAGTTGTGAGGCTTGAAGTTGCTGTAGTGACGCGTCTTGCCCATCTTGTCGGTGTAAGCTTCACGGTCACCAGGAGCGCCTTCGTAACCGAATCCATACTTGTGAACACGCTGATACATGTAGTTATCGGTGGTGGTGTTCTGGGTAGGATACTTGGAGGTCACGTAGGTAGCCTTCGGGTTGCAGGTCAGACGGTTGATGGTGATCCAGCGCTGCTCTTCACCGAAGAGCTCGCGGATACGCTCGTCCATGATGTAGTCGATATCGATCTTGGATGCATCCGGAGTGGCTGCACCTGCACGGTCGCGGAGGACCTTGATGTCGGCCCTTGCCTTAGCCTTGTCGCCCTTTGCGAGGTATGCCTCGGCACGGAGCAGATAAGTCTCCGCGATACGGACCATGTACCAGTCGCAGTCGTAGCAGTTGTTGCCGGTGGAACGGAGCGGGTGCACGTCGTCGGAGAACTTCCAGAAACGAGGAGTGACGTTCATGGTGTCACCTGCGGTCAGCTTGTAGTTGTCATCGTCGGGATGTGCAGCTGCACGGGCCTCGATGAGAGCCTTGACCTCGGACCACTTCTTTCCGGAAGGAAGCCATGGATCGCGCTGGATCATGATCTCGCCACCACGGAAGTCGTTGGGATCATCCCACACGGAACCGTTGATGTCGCCGTAAGGACGCTGAACATATTCAGTGGCAAGGCAGGTCAGGCCATACTGTGCGCCGTTACCCTGTACGCGGCATGCGAGAGAGTCGATCTTGCAGCTGAGGTTGTAAGCGAGCTTGCGCCCGGCGGCTTCGGGAATGTCGGCGGCAGGATTGCCGGAACCAGCAGGAGCCACACCTGCGGGATAGCAAGTCTCATCTGCGGTGAAGATGTAGAACTTCACGCCGGCCTTGTCCACGCGGGTACCGTTCTTACCGCCCATAGGCAGCCAGGGAGCCCAGC
>JAGCUK010000064.1 GCA_017962925.1 Bacteroidales bacterium | reverse complement strand
GGACGCGAATTCGTGATCCAGGTGAAGGGCGAGGTGGTGGAGCGTTCCAGCAAGAATGCCAAGATGCCCACCGGCGACATCGAAATTCGTGTGAGCACCATAAATATCCTCAACAATAGCCTGACTCCTCCCTTTACCATCGAGGACCAGAGCGACGGCGGCGAGGACCTGCGTGCAAAGTACCGCTACCTCGACCTTCGCAGGAACCCCCTGAAGAAGGCCCTGGAGCTGAGGCACCGCATCGCGCACGAAGTGCGCAACTACCTGGATTCCAAGGGCTTCCTGGAGATCGAGACTCCTTATCTGATTAAGAGCACTCCCGAGGGCGCCCGCGACTTCGTGGTTCCTTCCCGTATGAACCCAGGGCAGTTCTACGCCCTTCCGCAGAGCCCCAAGACCTTCAAGCAGCTGCTGATGGTGGCAGGCTACGACCGCTATTTCCAGATCGTGAGGTGCTTTCGCGATGAAGACCTGCGCGCCGACCGTCAGCCTGAGTTCACGCAGATCGACTGCGAGATGAGCTTCGTGGAGCAGGAGGACGTGCTGAATATGTTCGAGGGGATGATGCGCACTCTGTTCAAGAACGTGCTGAACGTGGAAATCGCCAACCCCATCCCCCGGATGAGCTGGTACGATGCGATGGACAACTACGGTTCCGACAAGCCGGACATCCGCTTCGGGATGACCATACACGAGATCACTTCCATCGCGCAGGGGCACGGCTTCGGAGTGTTCGACGGCGTGCCTTATGTGGGCGCGATCGCAGTTCCCGGCGCCGCGGAATACACCCGCAAGCAAATTGACGAGCTCACCGAATGGGTGAAACGCCCGCAGGTGGGTGCCAAGGGCCTGGTTTACATCAAGCTAAACCCGGACGGAACGGTTAAATCCTCCGTGGATAAGTTCTTCTCCGAAGAGGATCTCAAGGCGATTGCCGCTGCCGTCGAAGCCAAGACCGGAGACCTGGTGCTGGTGCTCTGTGGCGAGAAGCGCAAGACCCAGACCCAGCTCGGCGTGCTCCGCCTGGAGATGGGCGGGCGCCTGGGCCTCCGCAAGCCGGACGAGTTCGCACCCCTTTGGATCGTAGACTTCCCTCTGCTGGAATGGAGCGAGGAGGATGGCCGCTTCTACGCGATGCATCACCCCTTTACCGCCCCCAAGCCCGAGCATATGGAATGGTTCAACTCCGATAAGAAGGAAGACCTGGAGCGCGTATGCGCCAATGCCTACGATTTCGTGCTGAACGGCAACGAACTCGGCGGCGGCTCCATCCGTATCCACGAGGCCGCAGTGCAGGAGCGCATGTTCGAGGTGCTCGGCATCGGCAAGGAAGAGGCGGACTACAAGTTCGGCTTCATCATCAACGCCTTCAAGTTCGGCGCGCCGCCTCACGGAGGTCTGGCGTTCGGATTCGACCGCACCTGCGCCCTCTTCGGCGGGCAGGAGACCATCCGCGACTACATCGCCTTCCCCAAGAACAACCAGGGCCGCGACGTGATGATAGATGCACCTTCGCTCATCGACCAGGTGCAGATGGACGAGCTTTGCCTGGCCTCAACCGTAAAGACAGATGCTTAAGGTTCCTTTCGGCGGATTATCGGAGCCGCAGCGGCTCGACTGCCTCAACTGGCCTGCATGGCCCTACAAGCCCTCGGTGGAGTTCCGCATCGGATACGACGATGGCGGAATCCATCTGGAATGGACCGTGGACGAGCAGACCATACGCGCCAAGCAGGGCATGCCCGGTGGCGAGGTTTACGAGGATTCCTGCGTGGAGTTCTTCTTCAAGCCTTCGGCCGATGATCCCCATTACTATAACTTCGAGTGGAATGCGATCGGGAACCTCTGCGTTTCGTGGAGGACAGGCCGCTTCGACCCCGAACCTGCACCCGCAAGCGTTTATGAACTGGTGCAGGCCGATGCATCCTGCGGATTCGTCCCCTTCGACGAGAGGCAGGCCAAGGGCCCCTGGACGCTGAAGGTTTTCATTCCGCTTAAGGCGCTGTGGAAGAGTGGGTTGGAGAGCCTTCGCGGCCTCCAGGCCCGGGCGAACTTCTACAAGTGCGGCGACGGACTGACCGTGCCCCACTTCGTTACCTGGGCGCCCATCGCCACCGAAAAACCGGACTACCACCGTCCGGAATTTTTTGCAGATTTGCAGTTTGTTCCCGAAAATGGCTGATTTTCGGAACAAACGCTTGAAAAAATGAACTTTGTTCCGAAAAACAAGGGAAAACGGGAACAAATATGAAAAGAATAGAGAACTACGACCTTTCGAACCACAACACCTTCGGGATGAAGGTGAAGGCGGCGTTGTATATAGAGTACGACAACGTGGAGGAGTTGCAGAGCCTGGACCTGAAGTCCCTGCCTCAGCCTGTATTCCATATGGGCGCAGGCAGCAATCTGCTGTTCAAGGGAGACTTCCCCGGCACGGTTCTGCACTCCGGCATCAAGTTCATAAAGTATGTGGACATGGGCCTGGACGAGGTGCTGCTGACAGTGGGCTCGGGCGTGGTTTTCGATGACTTCATCGCCAATGTGGCGGGCAACGGCCTCTGGGGCCCGGAAAACCTTTCGCTCATTCCGGGCGAAGTGGGCGCTTCCGCCGTGCAGAACATAGGCGCATATGGGGTGGAGGCGAAGGATATAATCTCCGGAGTCGTCTGCCTCGACACCAGCGACTGGACCAAGACCGTCTTCAAAGTTGGCGAGTGCGCATACGGCTATCGCGATTCCCGCTTCAAGCACGAACGCGGGCGCTACATCATCACCTCGGTGCTGTTCAGGGTGACGCGCAAGTATTCCCCGAAACTGGATTATGGCGGAGTGAGGGCAGCGCTGGAAGGGCGTGATCTTCAGGCGCTTACGCCGATGGATGTGCGCGAGGCCATCATCGGCATCCGCAATGCCAAACTCCCGGATCCCGCGCAGATCGGCAGTGCCGGCTCCTTCTTCAAAAACCCCGTCATCTCCCGCGAACATTTCGAAATATTCGCCACCCCTGACACACCCCACTATGACCTGCCGGACGGAACCGTCAAGGTGCCTGCGGCGTGGCTGATAGACCAGTGCGGATTCCGAGGCAAAACCCTGGGTGGAGCGCAGGTGTATGAGAAGCAACCCCTGGTGATAGTGAACGCCAGCGGCAACGCCACCCCCGAAGAGGTGATTACCCTTGAAAATCAGATAATTGCAGCAGTGCAAGACAGATACGAAATAACACTCCACCCCGAAGTAGACCACATATAATATGGGAACATTCATTGTCGAAGGCGGGCATCGCCTCAGCGGAGCCATCACTCCCCAAGGTGCCAAGAACGAAGCATTGCAGATACTCAGCGCCGTGCTGCTGACCGATAAACCGATGCGCATCAGCAACGTGCCGGAAATACTGGACATCAAGAACCTCATCGACCTGCTGAAGGAGATGGGGGTGAAGGTGACACGGCACGAAAAAGGCGAATACACCTTCCAGGCTGACGCGATCCAGCGCGAATACGTAGAGAGCGCGGAATTCGTGAAGAAGTGCGCTTCGCTGCGCGGTTCGGTGATGATTTCCGGCCCTATGCTCAGCCGCTTCGGCGAGACCTACTTCCCCAAGCCCGGTGGAGATAAGATCGGACGCCGGCGCGTGGATACCCACATCGAGGGCTTCGTGAAGCTGGGCGCATCCTACGAATACGATAAGGACCGCCGCGCCTATCATCTCACCGCCCCCAAGGGTCTCAAGGGCTCCTACATGCTGCTGGATGAGGCATCCGTCACCGGCACCGCCAACATCGTGATGGCGGCATCGCTAGCGGATGGCGACACCACCATCTACAACGCGGCCTGCGAACCCTATCTGCAGCAGCTCTGCAAGATGCTGAACGCCATGGGTGCCAACATCGAAGGCATAGGCAGCAACCTCCTCACCATCCACGGAGTCAAGAAGCTGCACGGCGCCAACCACCGCATCCTGCCGGATATGATCGAGGTAGGATCCTTCATCGGCCTGGCCGCCATCACCCAGAGCGAGCTCACCATCAAGGACGTATCCTACCCCGATCTGGGCATCATCCCGGAGGCCTTCCGCCGCATCGGCGTCAAGCTGGAGCAGAGGGGGGACGACATCTACGTTCCCGCGCAGGAGAGCTACGAGATCGAGTCGTTCATCGACGGATCCATTATGACCATTGCGGACGCCCCCTGGCCGGGCCTGACCCCGGACCTTCTGAGTGTGCTGCTAGTGGTGGCCACCCAGTGCAAGGGCAGTGTGCTGATACATCAGAAGATGTTCGAGAGCCGTCTGTTCTTCACCGACAAACTGATAGATATGGGCGCGCAGATAATCCTTTGCGACCCGCACCGCGCGGTGGTGATAGGGCACGACCATAAGTTCCAGCTCCGCGCCAACCGTATGACCTCGCCGGATATCCGCGCAGGTATCGCGATGCTGCTGGCGGCGATGAGCGCGAAGGGCGTGTCTGAAATCAATAACATCGAACAGATCGACCGCGGATACGAAGATATCGACGGCCGCCTGAATGCCCTGGGGGCGAAGATAACACGTAAATAATTATAAACCATAAAGTTATGAAAGCTATTACCCGTATTTTGGCCCTTGCAATGGCCAGCTGCCTGATGCTCGCAGCCTGTGAAAAAGAAGAAAATGCTTCCAAGAACACCGTGACTGTAAACGGAGTAACCTACGAAAACGTAGAAGCTACCGTCGATGATTCCCAGCGTGGCCTGTGGTTCCAATTCGTTCTCACCTCAGACCGTAAAACTACCGCTTCTGCATTAATCGATGACGGTATTGCCTTGGAAAAGACCCTGAAATACGGTGTCGACGAGGGCAACGGCGGCTATGGCGACTGGATGTGCCTCTATGTAGAGTATCCTGATGGAAAAAGCTATTCCGTAGAGCCTGCCTCGGGCAAACAGACCATCAAGAAAAAGGATGGCGGTTATTCTGTCTTGATTGACGGCAAGGACGATAATGGCAAGGAATTCAAGATGGATCTCTTTGCAAAGACCACAAAACTACTATAGTTTCCTTTGATGGACTACTCCAGATTCTTCTCGGACGACGTGCCGTCGTTCCTCCGTTCGCCTGTGCGGGAAATCTTCCGCAAGGTGGATCTGGCGTCGATTTATTCGTTCGCCGGGGGATATCCGGATGCCTCTACTTTTCCGCTTGCGGAGATGGAGGGGCTGACGCGGCGGGTTGTGGAGAAGTATGGAGCGCGTGCGCTGCAATATGGTGGCACACAGGGGGTTACGGAGTTGCGGGAGATTATTTCGCGGCGCTATGATGTGCCGTTGGAGCGTGTGCAGATTACCACTTCCAGCCAGCAGGGTATCGATGTCTGCGCGCGGGTGTTTCTGAATCCCGGAGATGTGGTGTTGACGACTTATCCGGCGTACCTCGGTGCGTTGCAGTCGTTCAGGGCGTATCGTGCGGCGGTACACAGACTGCCGCTGGAGGACCTGTCCACCCCCGGACAGGGGCAGGGGGAGGGGCCCATCGCAGATGGGAGGGGCCGGAGCGAGCGAAGCGAGCGGAGTTCCGACAGCGGCAGTACTGTGTACCGCCGGGCAAAACTGATCTACATCGTGCCGGATTTCTGCAACCCGTCGGGAGTGACCATGAGCCCGGAGGAGAGGCAGGCGCTGGTGGAATTCGCCCGCCGCGAGGACCTGCTGATAGTGGAAGACAGCCCTTACCGCGAACTTCGATACAGCGGCACCGACATACCCACCATCTACTCCCTCGCCCCGGAAAGGACTCTGCACCTCGGCAGCTTCTCCAAGATATTCGCCCCCGGATTCCGCCTCGGGTGGATCATCGCGGAACCGGCGCTGCTGGAGCAGATTTTCGTCTGCAAACAGGCCCTGGACCTTTGCCCGCCGGTATTCGACCAGTATCTGGCCGCCGAATTTATGGGCAGCGGAGCACTCGACCGCAACCTGAAGCGAAGCATCTCCCTCTATCGCGACAAGCGGGATTATATGGTTTCCCTGCTCGAGAAATACATGCCCACCGGGGTGAGCTGGACGCATCCGGACGGAGGCCTGTTCCTGTGGGTGACTTTGCCCGAGGGGATAGATACCGTGGCGATGTACGATTCCGCCCTGGCCGCCGGCGTGGCCTACGTGGCCGGATCCTTCTTCTTCCCGGACGGCAGCCATCGCAACACGATGCGCCTGAACTTCTCCTATTTGGCGAAGGAGCGGATGGAGGCCGGGGTTCATTTGCTGGCTGCGGAAATTAACCGTGCCGTTTCATGCAGCAGTCAACATGTTAATTCTCAATGACTTATCCACAGGAGAATCAGCGAATTTTGCCGATTCTCTTTCAAGAAAGTGATTGATTTACAGATACTTAAGTGATGCAGGAGAAGATATACAAGATGTCGGGAGCCGGGAACGATTTTGTCGTTCTGGACGGCCGGGGCGTCGATGTGAGTGGGTTCCGCCGGCCGGAGCGCATCGCTGAACTGTGCCGCGAATATCGGACGGATGGGTTGATGATACTGGATAATGGGGGTGCGGATTTCCGAATGGAATTCTTCAATCCGGATGGCAGCGGCGGGATGATGTGCGGGAATGGCGGGCGCTGCATCGTGGCCTTCGCCGACTGGCTCGGCATCGCTCCTGCAGACGGCCGGACCTATCACTTCCTCGCTCCCGATGGTTTGCACTCTGCTGTTATTCTCGCCCGTCCAAGTGGCGGTTGTGGTACAACCTCTGGCGGGACTTCGTTCGCTTCAAGCACCCCACAAATCCCAGATTTGCGGGGGCCCCGCAATTCGCTCACTACGGCCCCTCCCATCTACGATGGGCCCCTCCCCCTGCCCGTGTCCGGGGGTGGACACGCCCGCCAAGGGTTGTCCACAACCGCTTCCGCAGCATGGACGGTGAAGCTGAAAATGATTGACGTAGAGGGGGTTAGCGAAGTGCTGGGCGGATATTTCCTGAATACGGGAACGAGGCATTTCGTGAAGTTTGTGGAGGATGTGGACGCGATAGATGTGGCCAAGGAGGGCAAGGAACTGCGCTGGAACGAGGCATTTGCGCCGGAAGGAGCGAATATCAACTTCGTGCAGCAGCTTCCGGACGGCAGCCTTAAGATACGCACTTTCGAGAAGGGCGTGGAGGGCGAAACGCTGGCCTGCGGAACGGGTATCACCGCCGCGGCGTTGGCAGCGTGGTTTGCGGGGGTATTGCCAAGGGATACGGATGCCGGGCATTCGGACGGGCAATGCCGGGACCGTCGGCCCCTTGTGGGTCACGGCACGGCCCTTTGCCCGTCGCGGTTGGCCCCTGCGGGCATCCGCCTCCAGGCACGCCGCGGAGACATCCTGAACGTCGACTTCATCCCCGACGGACCAGCGAAATTCCACGACATCCACCTCACCGGACCCGCAGAATTCTGTAAAACAAGCGAATTATGAAAAAGAAACTGGCAATATACATCGGTATCATCATAGGTTTCCTCGTGCTGGCGTACGGGTTCGTGCCGCAGGTGCTCACAGGCAAAATCATCAATCAATCGGACATCTCCGGCTACAGGGGTATGGCAGAGGAGATGACCCAGTGGAACAAGGAGCATCCGGACGACAAGACCGCCTGGACTGAGTCGATGTTCGGAGGAATGCCCACTGCATCCATCAATCCCTCCACCGAAGGAGACTACACCTGGACCCTTTATAAATGGCTGATGGCCGGAAAGCGGCCGGCGAACTGGCTGTTCGTATCGCTCCTGGGGGGATTCCTTCTGCTCCTGGCATTTGGGGTCAACCCCCTCATTGCCGCGGGCGGAGCCATCGCCATCACCTTCTGCTCATTTAACTTCCAGATAATCCAGGTAGGCCATAATACCAAGATGCAGGCGATTGCGCTGATGCCGTGGGTGCTGGCCGCACTGGTGTTCGCATATAAATCCGCCATCGCCAAAAAACTGCCGCAGGCACTGCTGGGAGCCGCTTTGTTCGGGCTGGCTGTGAGCTTCCAGGTCAAGGCAAACCACCCGCAGATATCCTACTACCTGGCGCTGATGATCCTCTTTTATGTGCTGACGGTTTTCATCTGGCTGGTGGCAGATAAGGAAAGGCGAGCCGCGGTAGGCCGATTCTTTGCGGTTTCGGCGCTGCTGCTGGTGCTCGGCCTGGCGGGGATCGGGACGAACTCCTCCAAGCTTCTCCCTACCTTCGAATATACTCCCTACTCTATGCGCGGCGGGTCCACGTCGGGAGAAACCAAGGGACTGGATCTGGATTACGCCACCGCCTGGAGTTACGGGTGGGAGGAACTGCCGAACCTGATGATCCCAAATTTCAATGGCGGAGCATCGGCAGGCGCGCTCGGGCCCAAGTCGGAAACCTACAAACTGCTGAAGCGTGCCGGGCAGCCAAATCTCAAGCAGATCAGCAAGCAACTGCCGCTCTACTGGGGGCCGCAACCCTTCACCGCCGGGCCAATGTTCATCGGCGGCATCACCATCTTCCTCTTCCTCCTCGGGCTTTTCTGCTACAAGGGCAAGGAGCGCTGGTGGCTGCTGGCGGCTACGCTATTCGCAATTTTCCTGGCGCTGGGGCATCACTTCATGTGGTTCACGCGCCTCTGCTATAACTATCTTCCGCTTTACAACAAGTTCCGCACGGTTTCCATGGCCCTGTGCGTGCTGCAGGTCAGCATGCCGCTGCTGGGATTCCTCTTCCTCGACCGGCTGGTGAGGGAGGAAATCCCCTTTGAGGAGATCAAGAAGAAGGGGTTGATCGCCTACGCGCTGACAGGTGGTATCTGCCTGATATTCTGGCTGTTCCCTGGCCTGGCGGGTAGCTTCACCGGCGCTTCGGATGCCGGTATGCAGGGGGCGCTGGTAGATGCCCTCGTGGCTGACCGCATCTCCCTCCTCCGCCACGATGCGGGGATGGGATTTGTGCTGATTACCGCAGCGGCCGCACTGATCGTATGGAGTGGCTTCGCGACCAAGGGCCGCAGGGTGATCTCAGCGCTGGCAATTTGCGTGCTGGTGCTGGTGAATATGTTTGCTGTGGGCAAGCGCTACCTGAACGCCGACGACTTCGTAACTCCCAAGAACTTCATGTCCCAGTTCGCACAAAGGCCTGTGGATAAAGCGATTCTGGCGGATCCCGATCCTTCGTACCGCGTGCTGGACCTCACCGTTAACGTGTTCAACGACTCGCATCCGTCCTACTGGCACAAGAATATCGGAGGATACTCTCCCGCCAAACTCCAGATCTACCAGGAGTATATCGAGAGCCATCTGCAGAAGGAAATTCAGCAGCTGTCGGGTGCCCTGCGCGGGGCCACGACCATTGCGGAAGCCGAGGCCGCCCTGCCATATCTAGAGGGCCTGGCGAAGTTGAACTGCCGCTATATCATAGTGGATGGGAACGCTGCGCCACTGCGCTACCCATTCGCCCTGGGGAATGCCTGGTTCGAGGATGCCGGCGATGCGGAAGATGGCACCGGCGACTTCGTGCGACTGACATCATACGCACCCAACTGCCTCCGTTACGAATATTCCGCCACGCAGGATAAGAAGCTGATTTTCAGCGAAGTATATTATCCCGCAGGATGGGTTCTGCGGATGGAAGATGGTTCCGAGCTGGAGATGAGCCTGAGCGATGAGGTACTGCGCAGTGCCGTGGTTCCCGCCGGCGAGCATACGCTGGAGATGCGCTTCGAGCCGGTCTCCTACGCCCGCGGAGAGTTCGTTTCCCAAATCTGTTCGATTCTTTTGATTTTCCTGGCGCTTGGAGCGCTTGTCTATATATGGAAGTAAGGGCAAAGAAGGCGCTTGGCCAGCATTTTCTGGTCGATCAGAGCGTGGCGCAAAGAATAGTCGCCGCGCTGGAACCGTCGGACTGCCCCGATGTGCTCGAGGTCGGCCCCGGGATGGGTGTGCTGACGCAGTATCTGCTGAAGCGTGAAGATGTCGATCTGAAGATGGTCGAGTTGGATGAGGAGTCGGTGAACTACCTGCTGACCCATTTCAACGGCATGCAGGGGAGGCTCTTTCTGGCTGACTATCTAAAACTTAACATCCACCATCTGTTCAAGGGCCCGTACCGGGTAATCGGCAACTTTCCCTATAACATCTCCTCCCAGATCTTCTTCAAGATACTGGACGACCGCGACCGGATTCCGGAGGTGGTGTGTATGATTCAGAAGGAGGTGGCGGAGCGTATTGCCGAGGGGCCGGGGAGTAAGACTTATGGGATTTTGAGTGTGTTGTTGCAGGCGTGGTATGATATCGGGTATCTGTTTACGGTGGAGCCAGGGGCGTTCGCGCCTCCGCCGAAGGTCAGGTCTGCTGTTATCCGCTTGCGTCGGAACAGCCGAACGGCCTTGTTCCCCTCCGCGAAAAGCAAAGGGCAGGTCCGTGTCCCACAAGGGGACGCCGGTACCTGCATTGCTTTTCCGAATGCCGCCGCTCCAGTTGACGAACGGCTATTCAAAACTGTCGTGAAGACCGCGTTCAATCAGCGGCGGAAGACGCTCCGAAACGCGCTGAAGCCGATTCTGGACCCCGAGAAACCGGGCTTTGCAGAGTTTGTTGCCGATCCGGTATTCGACCTGCGAGCCGAAAGACTCAGCGTGGAGGACTTTATTGAATTGACAAATAATTGTAGTAGCTTTGTGAAATGAAAGCAATCATAAGTGGATACGGCCGCATGGGCCATATGGTGGAGCAGAAACTCAAAGAGCACGGCATCGAGCTGGCGCTTGCGAGCGAGGATATCCAGGCCACCCCGAAGGATCTGGCAAAGGAGTGTGTTTGCATCGATTTCACCACTCCGGATGCCTTCAAGGCCAACTACAAGTTCATCGCGGCCAACTTCAAGGCAGCGGTCATCGGCACCACTGGCTGGAACGAGATCCAGGCGGAGGTGATAGCGGAGTTCGAAAAGCAGGGCACACCCATGATCTATGCCTCCAACTTCTCTCTCGGCGTGAACGCCCTCTTTGCCGCGGTAGAAAAGACGGCAAAGATACTGAAGGGCCACGGCTACACCCCGCACATCAGCGAAACCCATCATATCCACAAACTGGATGCCCCCAGCGGCACCGCCAAGAGCCTCGGCAAACTGGTGGAAGATGCCCTCGGCGTCACGCCGGACATCGAAGCCTTCCGCGAGGGCGAGGTTCCCGGCATCCATACGGTGGAATTCAAGTCGCAGGTAGATAAACTCAACTTTACCCATGAAGCTTTCTCCCGCGAGGGGCTGGCAGAAGGCGCCGTCGTCGCAGCGGAGATGACCGAAGGCCTGAAGGGCGTACACGAATTTAAAGATCTCATCATATGCTAAAGTTCAAAGGTTGCGGAACGGCGCTTTTTACCCCGTTCAAGAATGGCAAAGTCGATCTCGACTGCTTCGCTAAATGCGTCCGCAGGCAGGTGGAAGGGGGGATAGATTTCCTCGTTCCCCTGGGAACTACCGGCGAGACGCCCACTCTGAGCGATGCCGAGAAACTGGAGGTTTACCGTTGCGCCCGCGAGAATGCCGGCGGCCTGCCGGTAGTGGTCGGCGTCGGCACCAACAGCGTCACGGGCACCATCGCCAACATCCGCCTTTTGAATGAGGCAGATGCCTTCCTGGTGGTGGCCCCATATTACAACAAACCGCCCCAGAGGGGGATGTATGAGTATTTCAAGACCGTAGCCAGCGAGACCGACAAACCCATCATCCTCTATAACGTGCCCGGCCGCACCGGTTCCAATATCGAAGCGGAAACTACCCTGAATCTCGCCACCGACGTACCCAACATCGTGGCGGTGAAGGAGGCTTCCGGCAAGATCCCCCAGATAGAGGAGATTCTGAAGGGGGCGCCTAAGGATTTCGCGGTGCTGAGCGGCAACGATGATGATACTTTCGAGTTGATGAAGAAGGGGGCCGCCGGCGTGGTGAGCGTGGCTTCCAATGTTGCCCCCGCGCTGATGGCGGAGTTTACCCACACGCTGCTGGACGGCAAGTTCGAGGAGGCGGAGAAGATGGATAAGGCCATGCACGCGCTCTTCAAGAACCTCTTCATCGAACCCAACCCCATCCCCGGAAAGGCCGCAATGGCACAGCTAGGGCTGATGGAAAACTCCCTGCGCCTACCTTTAGTGCCGGCGCTGGCGGAGACAGAAGCCATTATGGCACAGACACTTAAAGACCTGAACCTGTTATGAGCGAAATTACCCTCGAACGCTTTAACGAAGTGATGGATGCCCTGGAGAAGGGCGAACTCCGCGTGGCGGAGAAGGTGGACGGCTCCTGGAAGGTGAACAGTTGGGTGAAGGAAGTGATCCTTGCCGGATTCAAGCTTGGGGCTATCGTGGAGATGCCCGGAGGATTCCTGGACAAGGCGACTTTCCCCGTGCGCAAGTTCAAGCCCGAGGATGGCGTGCGCGTAGTGCCCGGCGGAAGTGCGGTGAGGCGCGGCGCATACATGGCACCCGGCAGCATCATCATGCCCCCGGCCTACGTGAATGTGGGCGCCTATGTAGACAGCGGCACGATGGTGGATTCTCACGTGACCATTGGTTCCTGCGCTCAGGTGGGGAAGAATGTGCACGTGTCGGCATCCACCCAGATCGGCGGAGTGCTGGAGCCTGCCGGCGCGGTGCCTACTATCATCGAAGATGGTGCCTTCATCGGCGGCAACTGCGGTATCTACGAGGGCACCATCGTGCAGGAAGGTGCAGTGATCGCCAGCGGTGTGATAATTACTTCATCTACAGCTATTTACGATGCGGTTAACGGAGAATTTATCCGCCGCAACGAGGATGGCCGCATTGTGGTTCCTCGCGGCGCCGTGGTCGTTAGCGGCAGCAAACCCATCGCCAAAGGCCCCGCCGCCGAAGCAGGCGTGCACCTCTACTGCCCCGTCATTGTCAAATACCGCGACGACAAAACCGCCGGCAGCATCCAGCTGGAAGATCTGCTGAGGTAACGCGTTATAAGCTTGTAATCATTGCAACAAGTATTGCAATAAAACCGACCGTGGTAAGGCCGGAGATGGCGCCAAAACCTATTCCAATAGTTTTTGCTAAGGCTTTCTGCTGATCCGGAGATAACCGGTTCGTCATCACATTATAGCAGATTCCTTGCTTATCAATAAAGAATTGGATATAGCTTTTGTCTACTTCCCGATCTACATAGCCCATAGAATCATATCTGGAAGTAGAATAGTACTTCTCGTAAACTAGTATATACCCGTCGGCGCCATCGGAAACTTCCCGATCCGGGGCCCCAAAGTCCTTAACTATTTGCTCATGACTCTGCCCCTGATATAAAGAATTATAATATTCGGTACCAGAGGCGATTTGACCATTATTCGCAGCATTATAGGTGGCACATCCTGTAATCAACAGAATGGAGGCAAGTAAAGCAATCGTTCTCATAATAAGCCATTTTTCTCCGAGTAACTGCAAATACTATGCTACCCTTCGTGGCCGTAGAGGTCGGTGGGGTAGTGGCCGGAGAAACAGGCGGTGCAGAGGGTGGTGCGGCCGGAGGCGCGGAAGAGGGCATCTTCAGATAAATAGTTCAAGGTGTCAGCGCCGATGAAGTCGCGGATTTCTTCGACGGTTTTCGAGGAGCCGATCAGTTGCTCCCGGGTGCCGGTATCGATGCCATAGAAGCAGGGCCAGGCATACTTGGGACTGGCAATAAGCATATGCACCTCTCGGGCGCCAGCATCGCGCAGCATCTTCACAATCTGGCGTGAGGTCGTTCCACGCACGATCGAATCGTCTATCACGGCCACACTCTTGCCCCGGACCACGCCACGCACAGGTGTCAATTTCATCTTCACACCAATTTCCCGTAAGGACTGAGCCGGCTGGATAAAGGTTCGGGCCACGTACATATTCTTAAGCAGCCCCATCTCCAGCGGCAGTCCGGACGCCTCGGCATAGCCTATCGCCGCACTCATGCTGGATTCAGGCACGCAGGTTACCAGATCCGCCGGAACAGGATGCTCCTCGAACAAAATCTTACCCGAAAGCTTGCGGAACGCATGCACATTGCATCCTTCGATATCGCTGTCCGGCCTGGCGAAATAAATGTACTCCATCGCACACATCCGCCGGCCGACATAGAGCGAGTGGCGGTAGCTCTTCAGCCCTTCCGGGCCGATGGAGATCAGTTCTCCGGGTTCCACGTCCCGGATGAATTCCGCCCCCAGCGAGTTCAGAGCGCAGGTTTCACTCGCCACCACATAGCCATCTCCCAAGCGCCCGATCGAGAGAGGATGGAATCCGTACTTGTCCCGGCAGGCATAGAGCACGCCGTCGGCCAGGATGACTATGCAGAAAGCGCCGTCCAGTAGATGCGCAGCGGAGATTATGTTCTCCACCCATCCGTTCGGAGCGCGCCCGATTCCTATCAGATGTCCGAAGAGTTCGCTGTCGGAGGATGAACTGAAGATGTGTCCCAGGGATTCAAGGTGCTCCCGGATGATATCCACGTTGACAATGTTGCCGTTGTGCGCAAGGGCAAAGCGTCCAGCCTTGCCTGTCATTTTGAAGGGTTGGATGTTCTCCATTCCGCCCACGTCGGTGGTAGGATAGCGTACATGCCCTATGCAATTGCGCCCTGCCAGCCTGGCCAGATCCGCCTCCTTGAAGACATCCTTCACCAGCCCGGCGCCTTTATGCAGGCGGATGTCTCCATCCTCGCCCTCGACAGCAATTCCGCAGCCCTGCTGGCCTCGGTGCTGGAGGCTCTGCAGTCCAAGGAATGCGAGTCGGGACGCCTGATCTACTCCGTAGATGCCAAGGACGCCGCATTCTTCGTGGATTTCTTTCATGGCGTTAGTTGCTGATTTTTGCCAGGAGTTCGGCCAGTTTTTCCGTAAGAAAACGACGGCTGTAGTCCGATGCCGCTGCAGTGCGAGGGCGTCTTAACGGCCGGGCAATGCCCGTACTGGGGTCCCCCTGTGGGACATCTTCCGGGGCCCCCGAAAAACTGCAGTTTTTGGGGGTGGACAGACGGGCCTCCCTGCCCGCCGCGGACGGCAAAGCAGCGGCATCCCGGATAAACGCGGACGGATCCGCGTTCCAATCGAACATCAACCCGGTGCCGGTAGATGACAGTAATTCTGCAGCCGCGCTGTCGGTGGGGCCGATGCCTAGGACGGCCGGCCCGGCCGCCATGCACTCGAAAATTTTACCGGGATAAACCTTACTATATTCGGGCGAATGGCGAAGAGGAAGGAGGATGATATCAGCTTGCCGTAACTCGGCAACCGACTCAGGATGAGGTAGATAACCAAGTAACTTCAGCTGCGCACCCAGACCCGCCTCGGTAATCGCCTCGACAATTTCCGGATCGACTTTACCGGCCAAACGGATCTCCAAACGCGAGGCGAAGTCGGCGGATTCAGAGCAAAGTCCGGCAAGGGCATTCCACAACTCCAGAGGATTCCCGTCAGAGGCGAAAAGCCCGGTATGAACGACGCGGAACTTGCCATCCGTGCGAGGAGGCAACTCCGCGGCAAAGTCGGATTCATCGTAACCATTTGTAATCAGATGAACCGGCGTGGATGTCATGGATGCGAAATCAGTCTGCACCCTGGGGGTGACGGAAATCACCGCCGAAGCCTCGTCCAGGACAGACTTCTCCAACTTGAAATGGCGGCGGCGAACCCAAGGTAGCAGAGGCAGATTCTCGAAGAAGAACATACGCGTCCAGGGATCCCGGAAATCCGCAACCCACGGCACACCGAGAGCGCGCTTCAAGCCACGTCCGATCAGGTGTACCGACTGCGGAGGGCCAGTCGTAACTATCACATCCACAGGATGTTCCTGCAAATAGGCAGAAAGGAACTTAACCGACGGACGAACCCATCCGGCACGCGGATCCGGCACAAAGAAATTGCTCCGCACCCACAGCATCAGCTTCTGTTTCCAACTCTTTTTCTGGGAATTAATGGGGTTCACACCCGCTCCCTTGGAAGCCCCGCGGCCCATCAACTTATGATAAATCGCATACGGTTCGCGGATGGGCTGCTTCAGCACCTCGACCTCGGCGGGAATCTCCGCCAGAAGGCTCTCATCCACGGCAAGTTGCTCCGGATTGGACGGTGTATAAACTACAGGCTGCCAGCCGAGCGAAGGCAGGTACTTGGCAAACTTTACCCAGCGCTGAACCCCGGATCCCCCGGTCGGAGGCCAGTAGTAACTTATGATGAGGACCCTACGCATCGAGCCCTATCTCCTCTTTCATCGCCCGAAGCAAGTCAAAGGCCTGCATCGGGGTCATGTTATTCAGGTCGGCACCCTCCAGACGGGCACGCAGGGCACTCAGGGTAGGATCGTCGAGCTGGAAGAGGTTCAGCTGCACGCTGCCATCGTCCTGCACAGAACCGGCCGAGGCCACTGCCTTAACGCTATTTTCCTTACGCTCCAGATCCTTAAGCGTCCGCTCGGCACTCTCCACAATCTCCCGAGGCATCCCCGCCAGACGCGCCACGTGAATACAG